>CANFZL010000035.1 GCA_947451205.1 Comamonadaceae bacterium | reverse complement strand
GCCGATCTTGATGATGACCGGGAAGCGTTCGACCAGTTTCAGCACCATGGTGCTGCCGTAAACAACGATAGGCACGCTGATCAGCAAACCGATGACGACGAGGTCAAAATTGCCTTTTGCAGCACCGGCAACGCCGAGCACGTTGTCAACGCCCATCAGCGCGTCGGCCACCACAATGGTTTTCATGGCGCCCCAGAAGGTGGTCGCCGCAGGGCCGTCATGCTCTTTGGCGCCGTCTTCAGACAGCAGCTTGTAAGCGATCCAGATCAGGCCGAGGCCGCCGACCAGCATGAGTCCAGGGATCTGCAGCAGCCAGACGACGCCGAGGGTCATGACCGAACGAACTGCAATGGCGCCAAAAGCGCCCCACATGATGGCTTTTTTCTGCAAATGCGCCGGCAAATTGCGGGCCGCCAGCGCGATGACGATGGCGTTGTCGCCCGCCAAGACCAAGTCAATCAGGATGATGGCCATCAAGGCTGTCCACCAGGGGGTCGAAAATAATTCCACGTTCAAACTCCAAAAAAATGACACATGACCATCGGCAAGACGGCCTCAGAAGAAACCTGCGTGGGAGATGAAACGGTTGGTGCATACGGCGCCTTAGGGGTGCCGTATGTGCTGACGCTTCGATCAAACCTGCGCAGGTTCCAATCGAAGGTCTGGCTCGGCTTTGCAATGGCTGCAAGGCCCAACAAGCCGGAAGGGTGAACTTCGTATTGACGACTTATTGATACGCTTTACTGTGCAGTTGAGCACCTTGGAGGGTGGATGAGACAACACAGTAAAACGAGGGAGTTACTCCCCTTCGGTCAGCTATTTAACACTAAAAATAGATTCGATGCAATTTGCAATTGACATTCAAGGTGTATTTCGCAGCCCATTGGCATCTCGTCCATAATTGAATTTTGCCTTTGGCACATCATTTTTTGACTCCTGCACCCATGCCCGGTATCCACATCACAGACATTGAAGCCGCCATTAATTATTGGCGTGAGCGCTCGCCTTCGCCCGATGGCGTGACGCTGGCGCCCGAGCTGCGCGCCCTCGCCGAAGTCTATGCTTTGCTGGTTTTTTACCATGAGGAAGAAGCCGATGAGGCCAGTTTCCCTCCGATAGCGCTAGCCGCTTGGCTGACCTGGTACGACACCACCGCCGACACGCCGTGCATTGCAATTTGTTCGACCAGTCAGGGCGACGAGATGTGCAAGGGCTGCGGTCGCACCTTCGATGAAGTGCAGCATTGGCCGGCCATGTCGCCGGGCGAAAAGCGCGACACTTGGCGCCGCATCACGCTAGAAGGCAACTCTTGGCGCTTTGGGCGCTATGCCGACCGTGCGCTTGAAAAAAAGGCGGCGGATAAAGCTGCAGCTCAGACCGCCGACAAAGCGGCCGAACTGGGCGGCTGAAAGCGACGCTATGCTGCGTCTGACCCGAGCACCGAATATTGCGATTGCGGCGTTGTGGGCAGACGCGCTGCAACAGGCCGGCTTTTCAGCCACTGTGCAGCGTTATTTTTTGAGCGGTATTGCGGGCGAAATGCCGCCTGATCAATGCCAGCCGTAAGTCTGGCTGCGGCATGACGAAGAAGAGACACGTGCCCGTGCCCTGCTGGAGGCCTTGCAAAATCGGCCGCAACGGCGTTGGTTATGCTTTTGCGGTGAAACCGTTGAAGGTGGTTTTGAGCAGTGCTGGCAATGCGGCGCTGACATGCCTGCCAGCGCTGAGGATGCACAGTTTTAAGCGCTAAACCCGACTTAAACGCGGCGAGCCAGCTCCGCCGCCATGCCAACATAGCTGGCCGGTGTCATGGCCAGCAGACGCTGCTTTTCAGGCTCAGGAATCTCTAACGAGTTGATCAACTCATGCAGTGCTGCCGCTGTGACAGTTTTGCCGCGCGTGACTTCCTTGAGCTTTTCGTAAGCGCCCTGCACACCGTAACGGCGCATGACGGTCTGAATCGGTTCGGCCAGCACTTCCCACGATGAATTCAGGTCGTCATCCAAGGCCTCGCTGTTGAGCTCTAACTTGTTCAAGCCGGCATTCAAAGAGGTGTAGGCCAGCACGGCGTAACCAAAGGCCACGCCCATGTTGCGCAGCACGGTGGAGTCGGTCAGGTCACGCTGCCAGCGGCTGATGGGCAGCTTTTCGCTGAGGTGACGCAGCACGGCGTTGGCCAAGCCCAAATTGCCTTCGGCATTTTCAAAGTCAATCGGATTAACTTTGTGCGGCATGGTCGAGGAGCCGATCTCGCCGGCTTTGAGGCGCTGCTTGAAGTAGCCGACGCTGACATAGCCCCAAACGTCACGTGAGAAGTCGATCAAGATGGTGTTGATGCGGGCGACCGCGTCAAACAACTCGGCCATGTAGTCATGCGGCTCGATCTGGATGCTGTACGGTTGAAAGGTCAGCCCCAAGCCCCAAGGCTCTTGGCTCGGGCTAGTAGTGCCAGTGATCGGCTCTGGCGCCTCAACCACTTTGCGGCTGAAAGCTTCCCAGTCAAAGTCAGGCCAAGCGGCCAGATGCGCGTTGTAGTTGCCGACCGCCCCATTCATTTTGGCCATTATTTTCACGGCGGCAATTTTTTCGCGGGCTTGCATCAGGCGGACCACGACGTTGGCGATTTCTTTGCCGACGGTGGTGGGGCTGGCGGTCTGGCCATGCGTGCGGCTGAGCATGGACTGGTCGGCGTAGCGGTGCGCCATCTGGCGCATTTGCTCAATCAGTTTGTCGATCGCGGGCAGCAAGACCAGCTCGCGGCTGCTTTTCAGCTGCAGCGCGTGGCTGGTGTTGTTGATGTCCTCGCTGGTGCAGGCGAAGTGCACAAATTCGGCCACCGCCAGCAGCTCCGGCCGGGCATCGAACTTTGACTTGATCCAGTACTCCACGGCCTTGACGTCGTGGTTGGTGACTTTCTCGATGTCTTTGATCGCCAGTGCGTCAGCTTCTGAGAAGTTGGTGACGAGGGCGGTCAGGTAAGAGCGAGCGCCCAGGCTCAACGGCTTGAATTCGGCGAAGCCAGCGTCAGACAGCGCCACGAACCATGCCACTTCGACTTGCACGCGGCGGTGCAT
Organism: Comamonadaceae bacterium; assembly: GCA_947451205.1. Classification (GTDB taxonomy): domain Bacteria; phylum Pseudomonadota; class Gammaproteobacteria; order Burkholderiales; family Burkholderiaceae_C; genus Polaromonas. The sequence goes on along the minus strand of CANFZL010000035.1, from coordinate 11,084 downwards.
ATAGCCTTGCTCTGACATGAGCGGGCGAAGCTGTTCAAGTTTGGAGGCGTAACGGCCGTCCAGCGGCGAGAGGGCATTGATGGTGGAAAAACTCATGGCGTAATTGTAGACATCCAGCGGCGGAACAATGAGGTGACTTCAGTGCCTTTGTTTGCCGGCTTTCAGGGTGTTTGGCTAAATCGCTAGAATCCCTCTCAAAGACTCACGACGGAATGCACAGAAACATGAAACTCATCGGATCAACGGCCAGCCCCTATGTACGCAAAGTACGCATCGTCATGGCTGAGAAAAAACTGGACTACCAGTTCATCTTGGAAAACGTCTGGGCCGCTGACACGACCATGCCGGACTCGAATCCGCTGGGCAAGGTGCCGTGTTTGGTCATGGAAGGCGGCGAAGCCGTCTTTGATTCGCGCGTGATTGTTGAGTATTTGGACACACTGTCACCGGTGGGCAAGCTGATCCCGATGCAAGGCCGCGAGCGCGCCGAAGTCAAAACGTGGGAAGCACTGGCCGATGGCTTGCTGGATGCCGCTATTCTGGCGCGGCTAGAAGCCACTTGGGACGGCCGCGCAGAGGGGCAACGCAGCCAAGTCTGGATAGACCGTCAAATGGGCAAGATCGACGCGGTGCTGAAGGCCATGAGCACCGGTTTGGGCGACAAACCTTTTTGCAGCGGTGTGCATTTCAGCCTGTCCGACGTGGCCACGGGCTGCGCGCTGGGGTATTTAGACCTGCGCTTTGGGGCCATTGATTGGCGTGCGCGGCATCCGAACCTCGCCCGCCTGCAAGAAAAGCTGGTGCAGCGCAGCAGCTTCATTGAAACAAATCCGGGCTGAGCAGTTCACTGGTTTGCGCGCTGCTTCAGCCAGCGCATCAAGCTGCCGACAATCGGCAGCTTTTCATAGAGTTCTTCGGCTGCATCCCAGTAGTCACGGTGTGACTCAATCAAGCCAGCGCTGTTGAGTCGCAGGTGAGAGCCACCGCGCACGGTTTGCCAGACCATTGGGCTGAAGCGCTTGAAGCGGAAAACAAAATCCCAAGTCAAAAAACATTGTGCGCCGTCAACCAATTGGCCGGTGACGACAAAGTGCGGCTGGTCCAGCGCCACATACATGTGGCTGAAAACGCGCTGCACGTCAGCCAGCCCGCGGGCTTCGTTGAAGGGGTCTTTGAAGAAAGCCTGGTCGCTGTAAAACGCACCCATGCGCGCCACATCAGCCGGTTGCAGGGCTTCAAAGAAATCCACGATGCGGGCCACGACCAAGCGTTCGGCGGATGGCACATGAGAAGCGTCGACAGGCTTGAGCGTCATGGGTTTATCAGGGCTTCAGTTGGGTGCTTTTGGCGGCCACGGACTCGCTGTTCACGAGTCGTCTAGCGATGGCGAAATAGGCAGCATACGGCAAGATGCGCAGGGTTTTCATCCACAGCGTGAAGCGCTTAGGGAAATGAATTTCAAACGCGCCTTGGCGCCAGCCAGCCAGAATTTCAGTCGCCGCTTCAGCTGCCGTCACCAGGCCGGGCATCGTGAAATCGTTTTGCGCAGTGGCCGGTGTTTTGACAAACCCCGGGTTGATCACGCTCACGCCAATGCCACTGGTTTTCAGGTCGACGTACAGCGCTTCTGCCAAGTTGATCAGGGCTGCCTTGGTCGGGCCGTAGGCCAGGCTTTTGGGCAAACCGCGGTAGCCGGCAACGCTGCTGACCAAGCTGATGTGTCCGACTCGGCGCTGCAAAAAATGCGGCAGCATGGCGTCCAACACATACAGCGCACCCAAGTAATTGACTTGCTGGTGCTTGAGCATTTCACTCAGGTCATAGTCGTCCGCGCGCACCGGTTTGTAGTAGCCGGCGCAGTACATCAACAGGTCGACCGGGCCGGCTTGCTGCACGGTTTGTGCGGCGGTCTTGACGGCCACTGGGTCGGCTGCATCCAGCGGCACTGCGACGGCTCCGGGGTGGCTTTTGACGAAGCGGGCAAGCGCATCTGCATTGCGGGCCGACACAAAGACGCGCGCACCGGCGGCGTGCAAGGCCGCCGCTGTGGCCTCGCCGATGCCGCTGGAGGCGCCGACCAGCCAGACGGATTTGCCATGCCAGTCGGTGAAAGGAGGATTGAAACTCATGTCTTTGGCGTTGTGTGTTTAGCGTTTAACAAAGGACAGCGTGACCTCACCCAAACGAATGCCGAACTTGCTCATGACGGCTTTGTTGAGCATCACTTTGTCGGTCATCAGGTACATCCAGTCGTCAAATTGGACCTCGATGCTGCGGCCGTCGACGGGCAGATTGAGCGTGTAACCCCAGCGAAAAGCATTGCCGCTTTCTTGGCCCTTGGCTTCACCCAGCACGTCTCCGGCCGTGCCGGTATAGCGCCCATCGGGCTGGCGTTTGAGCGTCCAGACACGCCGGCCCGTGCTGCCGTCTGAGTAAGTGAAGGCTTCGTCGAGCACGCCGACTTCTTGGCCGGGCGGGCCTTGCCATGCGCAGGTCATGACGACGGTGAAGCGCTTGACGACTTGGCCAGAGCGGTCGGTGAAGATGCCGTAGGCGTCGAGCGTGCCATTGAAATACTGGCGCATGTCGAGCAGCGGTTTTTCTTGGGCGTAATCAGTGAGCTGAGGGCCAGCACAACCGGCTAAACCTATGCCGGCGGCGACCACCCAGGCGGTGAGGAGCAAACGTTTTTTCATGGACGACTTTCTTGAGATATTTGAGAGGCTTGAAAAGTTGGTGAAATGGTCCGGATCACCAGTAAGTACAAGGCAGCTGCGGCCAATGCTTTGAGCATGCAGGGCAACACGCAGTAAGCCACCACCAGCGCGTTCAGGGCAGCGGCGTCACGCACGCCCGGGGCATAGCCAAACAGGTCGAGCAGCGGCAGTGCCAGCCCCGCTGCCAAAGCCAAGTTGAGCTTGGTGGCGAAGCTCCACCAGCCAAAATAAGCGCCTGTGCCAGCCTCGGCTGTGAGGCCGGAATTTTCAGACGCTGCCGACGTCCGGTTGCTCTGGATCAGACCCGCCAGCAAGGCACTGGGCAGCGCCAAATCTGCGCCCAAGGCGACACCGGAAAGCGCGCAAATCACCGCAAAGGCCAGCATCTGCCCATCACCGATTTGGCTGGCCCAGACAAAAACACTCATGGCGAGCACCATGCCAACCAGCCAGCTGCGCGCCAAACCAAGGCGTTTGACGACGGCCAGCCACAAGGGGATCGACAGCGCGGCAGACAAAAAATAACTGCCTAAAAACAGCGGCTCAAAACGCGCTGGTGCAGCGAGTTTGTCTTGTATGAAGAACAAAACCAGTGTGGCCGGTATGGCGCTGGCGATGCCGTTCAGCATGAAGACTGCCAGCAGCCGCCGAAAGCTGGCTTGGCGAAAAGGTTGCCAGACGGACGTTGATTCCGTGGATGTTGCAGGCGCATCGTGCTGCATGTGCGTCACCGGCCTCACAGAGCGTTGCCAGCCCCACCAGCCCAACACCAAGGCGACACAAAAGACCGCGGTGGTGACCGGCAACCCCAGCAGCACCGGCAGCACGGATGCCGTCACGACACCGAGCAATCCCAAGCCTTCGCGCCACGCCACAATGCGGCTGCGCTGCGCTTCGTTGCCGCCCAGCATGGCGGCCCACGACTGATGCGCCACGCTCAAGGCGCTGTAGCCGGCGTAGGTCAGCATCAACATGGCGGTGGCCCAGATCACCAGCGCACCGGGCTCGCTCACCAACGGGAAAAAGAGCAGCGCAAAGCCGATCGCCAGCACCAGTGCCGCTGCTGCGCCCAAGGTCAAAACGGCGGCGGTGGAGCGGGCAAAAAGTCGGTCGGTCAGTCGGCCCAAGGCCGGGTCAATGAAGGCGTCGAAAAGTCGCGCACCCAGCAGCACGGCGCCCAGCGTGGCCAAGGGCACACCGAATTCACGTGCGTAGTGATTCGGCAAAATCACATACAGCGGCAATGCCGCAAAGGCCAGCGGAAAACCCATCAGCCCGTAGGCGATGCCGTTGCGCGAACCAAAGGCGGCGTTCATGTTGCGCTGTCGCCCAGCAATGCGGCACGCATGGCCGGCTCGGAGGTTTGAGGCGACAGCCAGATGCCAAAAAACAGCTTGGAGAATTCAGCGTCAAGGATCTCACCGCCGACTTTGCCGTTGACCCAGAAGCTGGCGCCAACGCCGGGTCGGTGAACGCCCAAGATGCGGTCGCCAGCTTTCACGTCAGGGAAAACACGCTGCATGGCGTTGCGCCATTGCTGTGCTTGCGCGTCTGAAATACTGGCGCTTCGGCGCATCTCTTTGATGGAGCGCTCGGCGATGTCGGCGGCCTCAAAGTCGCGCAAATACGTCAGCTCTAAGGCCAGCGACTGGCTGGCGTAGCGCGCGGCGTTGAAGCCGGGTGCGGCCCACAGCTGTGCGTCATAAATTTTGAAGCCCCAGACCGTCAGACGTGTTTTTCCAAGCAGCAGGGCTTGCGGCAACAGCTCTTTGAATTGCCATGACGGTGTTTGCGCGTAGGCGGCCATGCTGAAGGTGCTGGCTGCGATGAAGCCGACCACCAACCCACGCATCAACCAGCGAGTCAGCCAGTGCTTCAGCGTTTGCGAAGCGTGTACTGCACCACGTCGGTGTTGGCCTCTGAAAAGGCCGCCTCGCAGTAAGCCAGATAGAACTCCCATATGCGCATGAACCTTTTGTCAAACCCGAGTTGCAGCACCCGTGACTCTTGCGCCAGAAACGCGTCACGCCAAAGCTTGAGCGTGCGTGCGTAATCCAGACCAAACGAAAATTCGTCCACCACTTCAAGGCCGGCGGCTTCGGCTTGCGCCCTGAAGATGGCTGGTGATGGCAGGCAGCCGCCCGGGAAAATATATTGCTGAATGAAATCGGTCGAGCCGATGTAGCGCTCATAGAGTTCGTCGGCAATGACGATGCTCTGAATGCAGGCGTGGCCGCCGGGCTTCAGCAACCGGGCCACCGTGGTGAAGTACGTCGGCCAGTACTCGCGGCCGACGGCTTCGATCATCTCGATCGAGCAAATCGCGTCGAAGCTGCGGTCAGCTTCGTGGCTGACGCCAATGTCGCGGTAGTCCTGCAGGCGCAGATCGTGCGTGACTTGGCCTGCAGTCGCCTCCTTGGCCACGCCGTCATGCGCGGCGATGCCGGCGCGTGCCATGCGTTCTTGCGCCCATTGGAGTTGCTCGGTGCTCAGCGTCACGCCGACGATGGAGGCGCCGAATTCAGTGGTCGCCATTTCGGCCAAGGCGCCCCAGCCGCAACCTATCTCTAGCACGCGGTCACCGGCTTGCAGTTTCACCATGTTCAAGGCGCGACGCACTTTGGCGCTTTGGGCTTGGGACATCGACGTCTCAGGCGTTTCAAAAATAGCCGATGAGTAGTTCATCGTGCCGTCGAGCCAGAGCTCATAAAAAGCGTTGCCAAGATCGTAATGCGCGTGGATGTTCTTTTGACTATTCGCCTTGGTGTTGCGGTTCAGCAGATGCTTGACGCGGTACGCCAGCCGACCCAGCCACGTGCCGTAGATGATGTCTTCGACTTCTTTGCGGTTGATGACCAGCACGCGCAGCAGTTCGGTCAAGTGCGGCGTACTCCAGTCGCCGGCGATATAGCTTTCGGCAAAACCGATGTCGCCGGAGCGCAGCGCAGCGCTGCAGACGTTCCAGTTGTTCAGCCGCAGGCTGGCCGTAGGGGCGCCGCCAGAGCCAAAGCGCTGCGTGCTGCCGTCTGGCAATTGCAGGGTGAGCGTGCCGTGCTTCAGGCGCGCCAGCAGCTTGAAGGCGGTGCGGGCAGCGGCAGGCGCGCCAGCCGGCAAGGGCAGCAAAGCGTTGTTGATGCGGGCAGCCGTGGAGGCAGAAGATTGAGGTGAATTCATCGTGTCACGAAAAGCTCTGGAGGCTTGGGTTTGGAGACAAAAGGGACACGCTTGAGCCACAGTTTCAGGGCCTGCCAGTGGATGCGGCCGACCACGGCAAAGGTCATGGCCGGGTAGCGCCACAAGGCTTTGCGCAAGCTGGCAGAGCTGACGGGTTCTAGCGTTCCAGCGACGCTGGTTTGCAGCAGCGGGCCCGTCGCGTCGTCATGGTCGATGCGGGCGACAGTGCGTTCAACACCGCCCTGCACGCTGCGCATGAAACGAAAGCGATAGCTGCCTTCAATCTCGCAAAAGGGCGAGACGTGAAAAACTTTGTCAGCGCGTAATTCTTGGCCGTAACGCGGCGCGTCCAGCAAGTAGCAGTGGCGTTCACCAAAGGTGTTATTGACCTCGACCACGATGGCGCGGAGGTCGCCATCGGCTGCGTGGCAGTACCAAAAGCTCACCGGTTTGAAGGTGAAGCCGAAGACGCGCGGATAAGTGTGAAGCCAGACTTCGCCTGACGCGTCAGTGATGCCTTCGGTCTGCAGCAAGCCGTCGAGCCAGCGCAAGCAGTCAGGGCTGCCGTCGCCATGGTCGCGGTCATGAAAACTCAGCGCTGCCCGGCGATTGCGCGCCAGCGCACCAGCGCCATCGCGCTGCAGGGCACGTAGCGGCAACATCAAGAAATAAGTTGGGTAATTGAACGCGTGCGGGGTTGGTTTGAGCCGCATGTGACGCACTTCACCAAAGCCGATCAAGGCTTTGGCTGTGGCCGTTGGCAAGCTCATGCGATCAGCCATTCTTCTTCTCGCGAAGTCTCAGCCCTTTCGGCTGCACGCGCACTTTCCTGTGCCGCATCTTGCAACAGTGCTTGGGCCGCTTGCAGGCCTGACTTGAGTCCGTCCTCATGAAAACCGTAGCCCGTCCAAGCGCCGCAAAAATAGCTGTGCTGCTGGCCTTGCAGTGCGGGCAAGTTTTTTTGCGCGCGGATGGCCGCCAAGTCAAACACCGGGTGCGCGTAGTCGTAGCTGCCCAGAGTTTTGTGTTCGTCAATGCTGGCGACGGGGTTCAGTGAGACGATGACCGGTTGTTCAAACGGCAGCGGCTGGAGCAGGTTCAGCAAGTAATGCAAGCAAACTTGGGACGACTCGCGTTGCGTCTCGGGTGCGCGCTCATAGTTCCAGGCGGCCCAGGCCAGCGGGCGCTTTGGCAAGACCGTTGTGTCGGTGTGCAGCACGGCGCGGTTGGCTTGGTAGCGGATAGCGCCGAGCACAGATTGTTCCGCTGCGCTTGGCTCGGCCAGCAGTGCCAGCGACTGGTCTGAATGCGTGGCGAAAATCACTTTGTCAAAGGCTTCAACTTGGTGTGAACCCAGCGACCCGCTGTAAATACGCACACCATCGGCATCGCGTTTAACGGCATGCACGCGCGTAGACAGACGCTTGTCTGCAATGCCGGCCACTATTTTTTCAACATAGTGGCGCGCACCACCCGCCACCGTCCACCACTGCGGTCGGTCGGCCACTTGCAGCAAACCGTGGTTGTGGCAAAAACGAATCATCGTGGCCACCGGAAACTGCAGCATTTGGTCGGTCGGGCAAGACCAGATGCAACCCATCATGGGCAGGAAATACCAGTCGCGGAATTCGACCGAAAACTTTTCTTGCTGCAAAAAATCAGCCAGCGGCTGCTGCATGGCGGCCTCTGCGCCGGACGCGGCCAGTGCGGTGCAGCGTTTGTTGAAGCGCAGGATGTCCCGCAACATGCGTAAAAAGCGCCAGTTCAGCAAGTTGCCGCGTTGCGCAAACACGCTGTTCAGGCTGGAGCCGCTCCACTCCAGCGCGCCGTGTTGGCTGGTTGACGATGCTTGATTGAAGGCCGGCACTTTGACCGAAAACGACATGTCTGATTTGGCCGTGACCACGCCTAATTCGGCAAAGAGCTTGATCAATTGCGGATAAGTGCGCTCATTGAAGACCAGAAAACCGGTGTCCACGCCATGCGTGACCAAACTGTTCGGGTCGTTTTTGCTTGGTAAGGTGACATCGACAGTGTGGGTGTGGCCGCCGAAGTAATCACCGGCTTCAAACAAGGTGATGTCGGCTGCTCCGGCCAGCCTGTGCGCCGCCGCCAAACCCGAAATACCAGAACCGATGATCGCTACCCTTGGCCGACTGCTGTTGAGAGGTGTTGTGAACGTTGCAAAGCGCATGGGGCACCTCCGGGTTGGGCATCAGGGGTTTGTAAGCGGTAGATTTACCTCGAAGTTATATTATGACTGAGTAGTATTTATTTTGCCGTCAGCAGCGTTTCCAAGGCTTTGACGAAGCGCGGGTCTTGCGGTTCGACGGTCGAATTGAAGGCGCTGATTTTGAGCCCGTCGCGGCTCACCAAGTACTTGTAGAAGTTCCAGCGCGGCGCGGTGCCGGTGCTGCTGGCCAATTGCTTGAACAGCGGATTGGCTGCACTGCCTCTGACCGATGATTTGGCGAACATCGGGAATTTCACGTTGAAGGTGTTCTCACAAAACTCGGCAATCTCTTTATTGCTGCCGGTTTCTTGTGAAAAATCGTTGGACGGGAACCCCAGCACCACCAAACCGCGGTCTTTGTACTTGGCGTGCAGCGCTTCCAGCCCTTCATATTGGTGCGTGAAGCCGCAAAAGCTGGCGGTGTTGACGACCAGCAAAACCTTGCCGCTGTATTGGCACAGTGCCTGGGGCTTTTCGTCTTGCAAGCGCAAAAAGCTTTGTTGCAGCAAGGCCGGACACGCTTGCGCAGGCAACGTTGCGGCCGGGTTGGCGGCGGCGGGCGCTGCCGGGCTTTGCGCCATGGCGGGCACCGCCAAACCCAACACAACGCAGCTTGAAAAGAACACGGTCTTCAGGGCCAGCAAGCCGCTGAAGCCAAAAGATGAAAGGGAATTTGACATAGTGAAACCTCCATTGGCGTCAAAAAAATCGACAAATGAACACGCGAAGAGACAAATAATCAGCTCCAAAATATACAACCAAGCCGCAGACGTTGCGCCCGCAAAGGCCTATGCCCGCGGATGGACTTGGCCCAAAGCGCGGTTGCGGGGTCACATTCCCGGCATAAAATCCGCGTTGACAGCGACCCCGTCGCGCGAGGAATACGTATGCTTTACCCAGAATTGTTCAAACAGCTAGAAGCCGTCCGGTGGGACATGGACAAGGACATTCCTTGGGCCAGCTTTGATGCGTCTAAGCTCTCCGACGAGCAGGCACAAACCATCAAAATGAACGCCATCACCGAGTGGGCGGCCTTGCCAGCAACAGAAATGTTCTTGCGCGACAACAAGGACGACAGCGATTTTTCTGCCTTCATGTCGATCTGGTTTTTTGAAGAACAAAAGCACTCCTTGGTGCTGATGGAATACCTGCGTCGCTACCGGCCTGAGCTGGTACCGACCGAAGAAGAATTGCACGAGGTGCGTTTTGAGTTTGAGCCCGCACCACCGCTCGAAACCCTGATGCTGCATTTTTGCGGCGAAATTCGGCTGAACCATTGGTACCGCTGCGCCAGCGAATGGCACACCGAGCCGGTCATCAAGCAGATCTACACCCAGCTGAGCCAAGACGAAGCGCGTCACGGCGGCGCTTATTTGCGCTACATGAAGCGCGCGATCAACAAATCAGGCATCGAAGCGAAAGCCGCTTTCAGCAAGGTCGGCGTGCTGATGGCCAGCGCAAGGCGCACCGCGCAAGCCCTGCACCCGACCAATTTGCACGTCAACAAGGCGCTGTTTCCGCGCGACACCGTGCAGTCACGCTTGCCCGACCCAGCGTGGTTGGAGCATTGGCTGGACACGCAAATCAAGTTCAACACCGACTGGGAAACCAAGGTGGTGGACCGCATCCTGCACAACATGAGCTTGCTCATGGAGCAAAAATTTAAAAGCGTGCAGGACTTGAATCGCTACAGAAAAGAGCTGACCCGCGAGATCGCGGCAGCGGCTGAGCCGTTGCCGGCTGTGTGAGACGCACCCGTCATGGAGAGCGAAGCGCGGCCATCCATGAAGGCGAATTCGGACTCTGGACTGCCACGCTGCGCTCGCAGTGACGGGGTATTTTGAGCTCGCAGCGAGATTAAATACCGCGTGAGCGGTCGACCTTGAACTGCAGCACGAACGCACCGAAGCTGCCAGCGTCGAGTGCGCTGCGGACTTCTTCCATCAGGTTCAGGTAGTAATGCAGGTTGTGAATGCTGTTCAGCATCGGGCCGAGCATCTCACCGCACCGGTCTAAGTGGTGCAAATAAGCGCGTGAAAAGTTCTGGCAGGTGTAGCAGCTGCAGGTCGCGTCAACCGGTTGTTCGTCTGCCTTGTAGCGTGCATTGCGAATCTTCAAGTCGCCAAAGCGCGTGAACATATGGCCGTTGCGGGCGTTGCGCGTTGGCATCACGCAGTCGAACATGTCAACGCCGGCCGCGACGCCTTCGACCAAGTCTTCTGGCGTGCCGACGCCCATCAGGTAGCGCGGTTTGCTCTCAGGCAAACGGTGCGGCGTGTGCGCCATGATCCGCTGCATTTCTTCCTTGGGTTCACCCACACTGACGCCACCCACAGCGTAGCCCGGCAAGTCGAGTTCAACCAAGGCGTCCAGTGACTCTTGCCGCAGGTTTTCAAACATGCCGCCCTGCACGATGCCAAACAGCGCATTCGGATTTTCGAGCCGGTCGAACTCGCTGACGCAGCGGCTGGCCCAGCGACGGCTGAGTTCCATCGACAGGCGTGCTTCGTGTTCGGTGGTGATGTGGCCCTTGGTGTCGTAAGGCGTGCATTCGTCGAACTGCATGACGATGTCGCTGTTCAGCAGGGTCTGAATTTGCATCGAGATCTCGGGCGTCAAAAACAGCTTGTCGCCGTTGACGGGCGAGGCGAACTTGACGCCTTCTTCCGAGATTTTGCGCATCTCTCCGAGCGACCAGACCTGAAAGCCACCGCTGTCGGTGAGGATCGGTTTGTTCCAGCTTTCAAAGCGGTGCAAACCGCCGAACTGCTTCATCACGTCGAGGCCGGGCCGCATCCACAAATGGAAGGTGTTGCCCAGAATAATCTGCGCGCCCATGTCGTGCAGCGACTGCGGCATCACGCCCTTGACGGTGCCGTAAGTGCCGACCGGCATGAAGATGGGGGTTTGCACCACGCCATGGTTCAGGGTCAGCGTGCCGCGGCGCGCGAACGAGCCTG
>CANFZL010000034.1 GCA_947451205.1 Comamonadaceae bacterium | reverse complement strand
TTTGAGCGTTTGGCATCGTTAATTTTTAAGATCTTTAGGTATTGAGGAGTTTTTATGAACGTTGCATTGACCATCGTCCTGGCTGTCCAGATGTTGACAGCTCTCATCATGATCGGCTTGATCTTGGTTCAGCACGGCAAAGGTGCTGACATGGGTGCGGCTTTCGGCAGTGGCGGTTCGGGCAGTTTGTTGGGTGCCAGTGGCAGTGCCAACTTCATGTCGCGCGCGACGGCTGTTTTGGCGACTATTTTCTTCGTTGCCACCTTGGCGCTGGCATACTTTGGCGGCCCCAAAGCCAGCCCCAGTTCCAGCGTATTAGAAGGCTCTGCTGTCGTGGTGCCGGTGGTGCCTGGCGCGGGTCAGATTCCTGGTTCCTCGGCGCCCGCCGCAGCGAGCAACGCTGCCAGCGTGCCACCAGCTGTGGTCACGCCAGGCGCTGGTCAAATTCCGACAAAATAAGCCCGTCGGTAGTCAGCTTCCGGCTGAAATTGATGTATTTTCAGAGTAAACTCTGAGACTGTCTGGGAAGCCAAAACTTAGGTTTTCCTCATGCCACCAGACAGAAAAAAACCGCGGTCGTGGTGAAATTGGTAGACACGCTATCTTGAGGGGGTAGTGGCGAAAGCTGTGCGAGTTCGAGTCTCGCCGACCGCACCATATACATGCTAGTCGCACATGTCATCAGCGCGCTTGTTGCCGAAAACTTCGGATCTAAATTCCCGATGGCATTCCGGACTATTGGTGAGTTTGTTAACTGCGTGTAGGCTGGGTATGAAAAAATCTGTGCAGACCAGTTAAACAAGTCAGCAAACTAAGCGGCACCAGCAAGATGAACCTTGAGCAATACCTCCCAGTCCTGTTGTTTATATTGGTCGGTGTCGCAGTAGGTGTGGTGCCCCAGGTTCTTGGTCGGTTGTTGGGCCCGAATCGTCCTGATAGCGAAAAAAACTCCCCTTATGAATGCGGCTTCGAAGCTTTCGAAGATGCTCGCATGAAGTTCGACGTGCGCTACTACCTCGTCGCCATCCTCTTTATTCTTTTCGACCTTGAAATTGCTTTTCTGTTTCCTTGGGCTGTTGCTATCAAGGAGATCGGCATTGTCGGTTTTTGGGCCATGATGATTTTTCTTGGCATTTTGGTTGTCGGTTTTATCTACGAATGGAAGAAGGGCGCTCTCGATTGGGAGTAGGCGTCTCTACTCAGATTCCGTAAGACCGCGATTCAAGCAGAAGTAAAAGCTTCAGCCACAAAGGTACAGATATGTCACTTGAAGGTGTTTTCAACGAAGGCTTCATGACCACGAGTTACGACTCCGTGGTTAATTGGGCTAAAACCGGATCGCTCTGGCCTATGACCTTTGGTTTGGCTTGTTGTGCGATCGAAATGATGCACGCAGGTGCTGCACGCTACGACATCGATCGCTTTGGCATGTTGTTTCGTCCCAGTCCGCGTCAATCCGATCTGATGATCGTTGCTGGCACGCTGTGCAACAAAATGGGCCCGGCGTTGCGCAAGGTTTATGACCAGATGGCCGAGCCTCGCTGGGTGATTTCGATGGGTTCTTGTGCCAATGGTGGTGGTTACTACCATTACAGTTATTCGGTTGTGCGTGGTTGTGACCGTATCGTGCCTGTCGATGTGTACGTGCCGGGATGCCCGCCGACAGCCGAAGCGCTGATGTACGGCATCATTCAATTGCAGCAAAAAATTCGCCGCACCAACACCATTGCGAGGGCTTGATGGGACCATTGCATCCAGCCACTGCCGAGCAACTCAAAGACGTCGTCACAAGTGCATTGGGCGGCAAGCTCAAAAGTGCCGCAGTCGCTTTTGGTGAGCTGACGGTCGTCGTCAAGGCGGCTGATTACTTGGCAGCAGCGCTGATATTGCGAGATGCTCCCGGCTGTCAGTTTGAGCAGCTGCTTGATCTCTGCGGTATTGATTACTCTGACTACGGCAATGGCTCCTACGACGGTCAGCGTTTTTGCGTGACGTCGCATTTGTTGTCCGTCAGCCTCAATCAGCGCGTGCGTTTGAAGGTCTTTTGCGAAGACGATGACTTTCCTGTCGTGCCATCGGTCAATGACATCTGGAACTCAGTCAACTGGTTCGAACGCGAAGCTTTTGACTTGTTTGGTATCGTCTTTGAGGGGCACAACGATCTGCGTCGCATATTGACGGACTATGGATTCATTGGTCATCCTTTCCGCAAAGACTTCCCAACCACAGGTCACGTCGAGATGCGTTACGACCCAGAACAAAAGCGCGTGATTTATCAGCCGGTGACGATCGAGCTGCGCGAAATCACGCCGCGCGTGATTCGCGAAGACAACTACGCCGGCATCAGCAGTTACACGGCAGTCAAGGGTTAAGACATGGCTGAAATCAAGAATTACACGCTGAACTTCGGGCCTCAACATCCTGCCGCGCACGGTGTTTTGCGTCTGGTGTTGGAGCTCGACGGTGAGGTCATCCAGCGCGCTGATCCGCACATCGGCCTGTTGCACCGAGCCACCGAAAAACTGGCTGAAAGCAAGACCTATATCCAGTCCTTGCCTTACATGGACCGTCTCGACTACGTCTCTATGATGTCGAACGAGCAAGCCTACTGTTTGGCCATCGAAAAGATGATGGGCGTGGACGTGCCAATTCGTGCGCAATACATTCGGGTCATGTACGCTGAGATCACTCGCTTGCTGAACCACCTGATGTGGTTGGGCGCCCACGGTCTAGACTGCGGCGCCATGAATGTCTTGATTTATTGCTTTCGTGAACGTGAAACCCTGTTCGACATGTATGAGGCAGTTTCCGGTGCGCGCATGCATGCGGCGTATTTTCGTCCAGGCGGCGTCTACCGCGACCTGCCTGACAGCATGCCGCAGTACAAAGTCAGCAAGGTCAAAAACGCCAAAGCGATTGAAAAACTGAATGAAAATCGCCAGGGTTCTCTGCTCGATTTTATTGAAGATTTCACCAATAAGTTTCCAGGTTACGTTGACGAATACGAAACTCTGTTGACTGACAATCGAATCTGGAAGCAGCGCACTGTGGGTATCGGTGTAGTTTCACCGGAGCGTGCGTTGAACCTCGGATTCACTGGGCCGATGCTGCGCGGCTCTGGCTTCGCCTGGGACTTGCGCAAGACACAGCCATACGACGTCTACAGTCAGATGGACTTCGATGTACCGGTCGGTAAAACCGGCGACTGTTATGACCGTTATCTGGTTCGCGTTCAAGAAATGCGTCAGTCGAACCGCATCATCAAGCAGTGCATTGACTGGCTGCGTGTGAACCCCGGCCCGGTCATCACCAGCAACCACAAAGTAGCTGCGCCTGACCGTGAATCCATGAAGACCAACATGGAAGAGTTGATTCACCACTTCAAACTCTTCACCGAAGGCTTTCATGTGCCAGAAGGCGAAGCCTACGCTGCCGTGGAGCACCCGAAAGGCGAATTCGGCATCTACATCGTCAGTGATGGCGCCAACAAGCCCTATCGCTTGAAAATTCGCCCCCCAGGTTTCTCACATCTGGCTGCCATGGATGAGATGTCACGCGGTCACATGATTGCCGACGCCGTCGCAGTCATCGGCACGATGGACATCGTGTTCGGTGAGATTGACCGATGAACACGACTCCCCCCCGAAGCGTCTGTGGCGTCTCCCCCTCAAGGAGGCGTCACCTGCAGCCCGGCAAAGCCGGTTCTGCGATGACCCTTGAAAATTGCGCGATGGAGATACGAATTGGCTGATCTTTCCCAAACAACCCGAACTCTCTTTGACCGCGAAGTTGCCAAGTACCCGGCGGACCAGCGTCAGTCGGCTGTCATGGCTTGCCTGACCATCGTCCAGCTAGAGCAGGGCTTTGTCAGCACCGATAGCGAAAAGGCCGTGGCCGAGTACCTCGGCATGGCGCCGATCGCCGTGCACGAAGTCACGACTTTCTACAACATGTACAACCAGCACCCGGTGGGCAAGTACAAGCTAAATGTCTGTACCAATTTGCCGTGCCAACTCCGGTCTGGCGACAAGGCCCTGGTGTACCTTGAGAAAAAGCTTGGGGTCACCATGGGCGGCACCACAGCTGATGGTCTTTTCACGCTGCAGCAGTCCGAATGTTTGGGCGCTTGTGGCGACGCACCGGTGTTGCTGGTGAATGACGTGAACATGTGCAGCTTCATGAGCAACGAAAAGCTCGATCAATTGATCGCTGGTTTGACATCCGCAGAGGCCCAGTAACCATGACGACCGCTTCCAGTGTTCTCTCGCAGTTTGCTGCCACCGGCGTGCAGACTTCTTTTCATGGCCGCCACATCAGCCCGCAAATCATGGCGGGTTTGGATGGCAACAATTGGCGCTTGAAAGACTACGAAGCCCGTGGAGGCTACGAGGCCCTGCGTAAAATTTTGGGTCAAGATGGGGGTGAAGGCATGACGCCGGATCAGGTCATCGCCGAAGTCAAAGCCGGTAGCCTGCGCGGCCGTGGCGGCGCTGGTTTCCCGACCGGTCTGAAGTGGAGCTTCATGCCGCGTCAGTTCCCCGGTCAAAAGTACCTTGTTTGCAATTCAGACGAAGGCGAACCCGGTACTGCCAAAGATCGCGACATCATGCAGTACAACCCGCATATCGTGATTGAAGGCATGGCCATTGCGGCCTACGCGATGGGTATTTCTGTGGGTTACAACTATATTCACGGCGAAATTTTCGCCACCTACCAGCGCTTCGAAGAAGCCTTGGAAGAAGCCCGTGCTGCAGGCCTGTTGGGCAACAACATTCTGGGCAGCACCTACAGTTTTCAACTTCATGCGGCACACGGTTTTGGTGCCTACATCTGCGGTGAAGAAACCGCCTTGCTGGAATCACTCGAAGGCAAAAAAGGACAGCCGCGCTTCAAGCCGCCTTTTCCCGCCAGCTTCGGTTTGTACGGCAAGCCAACCACTATCAACAACACCGAAACATTCGCGGCGGTGCCTTGGATTATTCGCAACGGGGGACCGGCTTATCTCGAGTGCGGCAAGCCTAACAACGGCGGCACCAAGATCTTCACCATCAGCGGTGACGTTGAGCGACCTGGCAACTACGAAATTCCGATGGGCACACCTTTCGCCACCTTGTTAGAGCTCGCCGGTGGCGTGAGTGGTGGTCGCAAGCTCAAAGCGGTGATCCCCGGTGGTTCGTCCATGCCGGTTTTGCCAGCCGACATCATGATGGCCACCAACATGGACTACGACTCCATCGCCAAGGCCGGTTCGATGCTGGGTTCAGGCGCGGTCATCGTCATGGACGAGACACGCTGCATGGTCAAAAGCCTGCTGCGTCTGTCTTACTTTTACATGCACGAGAGCTGCGGCCAGTGCACGCCTTGCCGCGAAGGCACGGGCTGGTTGTGGCGTATGGTGGACCGCATTGAACACGGACACGGCCGCGAGAGCGATCTCGACATGCTGAACTCCGTCTCCGACAACATTCAGGGCCGTACCATCTGCGCGCTGGGCGACGCTGCGGCGATGCCAGTGCGCGCCATGATCAAGCATTTTCGTGCTGAGTTTGAGCACCACATCACCCACAAGACCTGTCTGGTCCCGGTTGACGCACTGCCAGTGACCCACGGCTAAAGCCACAACTAAAAGCAAGAGCGAAAGCAAATCAATGGTTGAAATCCAACTTGACGGCCAGAAAGTGGAAGTGCCAGCGGGCAGCACGGTGATGCATGCGGCTGAAAAAGCAGGCACCTACATTCCGCATTTCTGCTATCACAAGAAGCTCAGCATTGCGGCCAACTGCCGCATGTGCTTAGTCGATGTCGAAAAGGCACCGAAGCCGATGCCTGCCTGCGCCACGCCGGTCACGCAGGGCATGATCGTTTTCACCAAAAACGAAAAAGCGATCAAAGCCCAAAAGGGCGTGATGGAGTTTTTGCTGATCAACCACCCGCTGGACTGCCCGATCTGCGACCAAGGTGGCGAATGCCAGTTGCAAGACTTGGCCGTCGGCTACGGCGGCAGCGGTTCGCGCTACGAAGAAGAAAAACGCGTGGTCTTCCACAAGGACGTCGGACCGCTGGTGTCGATGCAGGAAATGAGCCGTTGCATCCATTGCACGCGTTGCGTTCGTTTCGGCCAAGAAATCGCTGGCGTGATGGAACTAGGCATGTCGCACCGCGGCGAACATGCAGAGATCGAGACTTTTGTCGGCATGTCGGTGGACTCCGAACTGTCGGGAAACATGATCGACATTTGTCCGGTCGGTGCGCTGACCAGCAAGCCATTTCGTTACAGCGCCCGCACGTGGGAATTGTCACGTCGCAAGTCGATCAGCCCGCACGATTCGACCGGCAGCAACCTGATCATCCAGGTCAAAAACAACAAGGTCATGCGTGTCTTGCCGCTTGAAAACGAAGACATCAACGAATGCTGGATCGCCGACCGCGATCGTTTCTCCTACGAAGCGCTGAACACCAACGAACGCCTGACCAGCCCGATGATCAAGCAGGGCGGCAAGTGGGCCACGGTGGATTGGCAGACCGCGCTGGAGTATGTCGCCAACGGCCTCAAACTCATCAAGGCTGACCACGGTGCGGCCAGCATTGGCACGCTGGCAAGCCCACACAGCACAGTAGAAGAGCTGTACCTCGCCGGCGCTTTGATGCGCGGTCTGGGCAGCGAGAACATCGACTACCGCCTGCGCAACGCCGACTTCACCCCGAGTGATTCAGTGCGCTGGCTGGGGACTTCGATTGCTTCGCTCAGCGACTTGCAACGCGTGTTGGTCGTCGGTTCGAACCTGCGCAAAGACCACCCGCTGTTTGCCCAACGCATTCGCCAAGCCGCCCGCAAGGGCTGCGCTGTGAACGCCATCGTCTCAACACATGAGTTGTCAACGGCTGACGCCTGGGCCTTGCCACTGGCAGGCCGTTTGATGGCCGAGCCGGCTGATTGGTTCAAGCAACTGGCTGAACTCGCCGCTGCGATTGCCGCAGAAAACGGCGCAGCTTTGCCGGTTGGCTTGCAGGCACCTGCCATCAGCGCTGCGGCCAAGGCCATGGCGACTTCGCTGCTCGGCGGCGAACGCAAAGCTATTCTGCTCGGCAACGCCGCCGCACACCACGCTCAAGCCAGCCACCTGCTGGCATTGAGCAACTGGATTGCAACCCAAACCGGCGCCACTTTGGGTTACCTGACAGAGGCAGCCAACACGGTAGGCGCACAGTTGGCTGGCGCGCAGCCTATCGCCGCGGGTTTGAATGCTGGCCAAATGCTGGGCGGCCAACTCAAAGCGGTGATCTTGCTCAACAATGAGCCTGAGTTCGACTCGGCGGCTGGTGCGCAAGCGGCGGCAGGTCTGGAGCATGCGCAGATGGTTGTCACGCTGAGCCCGTTCAAGGCCAACATGGCTTTTTGTGACGTGCTGTTGCCAATCGCGCCCTTCACCGAAACGCCGGGTACGTTCGTCAACGCCGAAGGTCGCATTCAGAGTTTCCATGCGGTCGTTAAGCCTTTGGGCGAAACCCGTCCTGCTTGGAAAGTCTTGCGCGTGCTGGGCAACATGCTTGGTTTGCCAGGCTTTGATTTCGACTCATCCGCTGAAGTTTTAACGCAGGTCTTTGGACCGGCGACTGAGGCCCTCACGCAAGTGCCCATCGACAAGCTCGGCAACACCACACCGGCGCTGGCTGTGGCGGCTTTGACGTCAGCGGGTCGACCTGCTGTTGCCGCTATTTACCAACTCGACGGCTTGGTTCGACGGGCTTCCGCGCTGCAATTGACAGCCGACGCCCGACACGTGGCAGCTAGCCCAGAGCAAGGGGTTCACGCATGATCGACAGTATTTTTCTAGCTGGTCAAGGCCTCATGGGGGGCGTATGGCCCACCACCATCTGGCCGGTTCTGTGGGCGCTCATCAAGATCATCGCTTTGTTGTTGCCGTTGATGGGTTGTGTTGCTTACTTGACGCTGTGGGAGCGCAAAGCGATTGGCTTCACGCAGGTTCGTATTGGCCCGAATCGTGTTGGACCGCTAGGTCTGCTGCAGCCGATTGCAGATGCACTCAAGTTGTTGACCAAAGAAATTATCATGCCGACAGCGGCCAGCAAGGGCTTGTTCGTGCTCGGTCCGATCATGACCATCATGCCGGCGCTCGCTGCTTGGGCGGTGATCCCGTTCGGTCCTGAGGTTGCGCTGGCCAACATCAATGCTGGTTTGCTGTTTCTCATGGCCATCACCTCGCTAGAGGTTTACGGCGTCATCATCGCCGGTTGGGCGTCTAACTCGAAGTACGCTTTTCTGGGTGCGATGCGCGCCTCGGCGCAGATGGTCAGTTACGAAATCGCTATGGGCTTTTGCTTGGTGGTGGTGTTGATGGTCTCAGCAAGCCTGAACATGACAGACATCGTGATGAGTCAGGCGCACGGCATGGCTGCCAGCCGCGGTTTGAACTTCCTTTCATGGAACTGGTTGCCGCTGTTGCCGATATTTGTGGTTTATTTCATCTCCGGTCTGGCTGAAACCAACCGTCACCCGTTCGACGTCGTTGAGGGTGAATCGGAAATTGTGGCTGGCCACATGGTCGAGTACTCTGGCATGGCATTTGCCATGTTCTTTCTGGCTGAATACGCCAACATGATTCTGGTGTCGGTGTTGTGCGTCATCTTGTTCCTCGGAGGCTGGTTACCGCCGATTGACTCGGCGCTCTTCAACTGGATTCCGGGTTGGATCTGGCTGGGTCTGAAATCCTTCGTCGTCGTCACCATGTTCTTGTGGGTACGCGCCACGTTTCCCCGTTTTCGCTATGACCAGATCATGCGTTTGGGCTGGAAGATTTTCATCCCCGTGACCTTGGTCTGGCTGGTTGTTGTCGCGGCTTGGATGCAGACGCCTTACAGTATCTGGTAGATATGCACCACGTTCGCTCACTTTGTGTAGCTCTCTGCCCCCCTGGGGGGCCGCTGCGCCTGCGGCCTGGCGAAGCCAGTCCCGCGGCCCCTGCTGGCGTGGAGATTCAGATCGTGCGTCTTTTGATTGCGAGAAATTAATATGTCAGTTGCTTCTGTCAAAGATTTTGTCTCGAGCTTTATGCTCATCGAGCTGTTGAAGGGCATGGCCCTGACCGGCAAGTACATGTTTCGTAGCAAGATCACGATTCAGTTTCCAGAGGAAAAAACGCCTTTAAGTCCACGGTTTCGTGGGTTGCACGCTCTGCGCCGCTACGACAACGGCGAAGAACGTTGCATTGCCTGCAAGCTCTGCGAAGCTGTTTGCCCGGCCATGGCCATTACCATCGAGTCGGATGTGCGTGAAGATGGCAGCCGTCGCACCTCGCGTTATGACATCGACCTGACTAAGTGCATTTTTTGCGGATTCTGCGAGGAGAGCTGTCCAGTGGACTCAATCGTCGAAACCAACATCTTCGAGTACCACGGCGAAAAACGCGGCGACCTCTATTTCACCAAAGACATGTTGCTAGCCGTGGGTGATCGTTATGAAGCTGATATTGCGGCCAACCGGTCGGCTGACGCCAAATACCGTTAAGCCACCCATCCGACAGATCTTGTCTTCTACTCCCTTGCTTCCCGCACGAAAGAATTCACAACAACATGGACGCTAATACAGGTCTTTTTTATGGCTTTGCTGCGGTGCTTTTATTTGCCGCCTTTAAAGTCATCACCGCCCGAAATCCGGTCCATGCTGCGCTGTATCTGGTGTTGGCATTTTTCCAGGCCGCGGCGCTTTGGATTTTGCTGAAAGCTGAATTCTTAGCGATCGCATTGGTGCTGGTTTACGTCGGTGCTGTGATGGTGCTTTTCTTGTTTGTGGTGATGATGTTGGACATCAACCTGGACGGTGCGCGTAAGGGATTTTGGAAACACTTTCCACTGGCTGCTGGCGTGGGTGCTCTGATCGCGTTGGAAATGGCAGCGGTGTTGATGGGCGGCTTCAGGCTCAGCGAAGCGCCCAAAAGCGTCGTCATGCTAGGTGACACCGGTGTGCAACTCTCCAACACCAAAGAGCTCGGCAAGGTGCTGTATACGCAGTATCTTTACCCGCTGGAAGTGGCCGCCGCGATTTTGCTGGTCGCCATGATTGCCGCAATTGCGCTGACGCTGCGCCAGCGTAAAGACTCCAAGGCTATCAACCCGGCAGACCAGGTCCGCGTTAAGAGCGCTGACCGTGTTCGTCTCGTGAAAATGAATCCGACTTTTGCCGCACCACTTGAGCCGGTTGCCGCTTCGGTCGAGGAGAAAAAAGCATGATCACCCTTGGACACTTTCTCTCACTCGGCGCGATGTTGTTCGCCTTGTCGGTGATCGGCATTTTCTTAAACCGAAAGAACCTGATTGTTTTGTTGATGGCGATTGAGCTGATGCTGTTGGCCGTCAACATGAACTTTGTGGCGTTCTCGTATTACCTGAACGACATGGCTGGTCAGATTTTTGTCTTTTTTATCCTGACCGTAGCAGCAGCGGAGTCGGCGATTGGTTTGGCCATTTTGGTGCTTTTGTTCCGCAACAAGGCCAGCATCAATGTGGACGAGCTCAACACGCTCAAAGGTTGAGCACAATGCTGCACGCTTTTGCTGTCCCCTTTGCGTTTTTTTGCCGACCATTTTTTGAGTAAATAAGAACACAAGATGAGTCAAACTCTATCCGCCTCCACTTTGCTTGCTGTGCCTTTGGCGCCGCTGGTCGGCTCCTTGCTGGCTGGCATTTTGGGCACTGCCTTAGGTGGCAATCTGATCGGTCGTCGCCTGACCCACACGCTGACAATTCTCGGCGTGTTCGTGGCCTTTGTGCTGTCGGCCCTGACGCTGCAAAGTGTCGCCCTCGATGGCGCTCGCTTCAATGAAACGCTCTACACCTGGATGGTCGTTGGCGGCCTGAAGATGGAAATCGGCTTTTTGATTGACGGCTTGAGCGCCATGATGATGGTCGTGGTCACCTTCGTTTCGCTGATGGTGCACATCTACACCATCGGCTACATGAAAGAAGACGCCGGTTACAACCGCTTCTTTGCCTACATCTCACTGTTCACGTTCTCCATGCTGATGCTGGTCATGAGCAACAACATGCTGCAGCTGTTCTTCGGTTGGGAAGCCGTGGGCTTGGTGTCGTATCTCCTGATTGGTTTTTGGTTCAACAAACCAACTGCAATTTTTGCAAACATGAAGGCGTTTTTGGTCAATCGTGTGGGTGACTTTGGCTTCATCCTCGGCATCGGCCTGATCGCAGCCTACGCCGGCACCCTCAATTACACCGAAGCCTTTGCCAGTTTTGGCAAGACTGACGAGTTGGCGCTGCTGACCTTGCCGGGTACCGGCTGGATGTTGGTGACGGTCATCAGCATTTGCCTGTTCATTGGCGCGATGGGCAAGTCGGCCCAGTTCCCGCTGCACGTCTGGCTGCCTGACTCGATGGAAGGCCCAACACCGATCTCGGCACTGATCCATGCTGCGACCATGGTGACCGCAGGTATTTTCATGGTGGCCCGCATGTCACCGATTTTTGAGTTGAGCGACACGGCACTCAGCTTCATCATGATCATCGGTGCCATCACCGCGCTGTTCATGGGTTTTCTGGGGATCATCCAAAACGACATCAAACGCGTGGTGGCTTACTCGACGCTCTCGCAGTTGGGTTACATGACTGTGGCCCTTGGCGCTTCGGCTTATTCGGTGGCGGTGTTCCACCTCATGACGCACGCTTTCTTCAAAGCACTGCTATTCCTGGCTGCCGGTTCGGTCATCATGGGCGTTCACCACAACCAAGACATTCGTTGGATGGGCGGTCTGCGCAAGTACATGCCGATCACCTGGATCACCTCCTTGGTCGGTTCGCTGGCGCTGATCGGCACGCCGCTGTTCTCGGGTTTTTACTCCAAGGACAGCATCATTGAAGTAGTTCATGAAAGCCATCTGGCAGGCGCCAGCTTTGCTTACTTCGCCGTGCTGGCAGGTGTGTTTGTCACGGCCTTTTATTCCTTTCGCTTGTACTTTCTGGTCTTTCACGGCAAGGAACGCTACGACCAAAACCCGGATGCGCACCACGACGCACACCATGCTGACGACCACCATGGCGCGCACGCTGCAGACAAGCCGCACGAGTCGCCTTGGGTAGTGACGCTGCCACTGGTGTTACTGGCAATTCCTTCGGCGCTGATCGGTTACTTCGCCATCGAGCCGATGTTGTTCGGTGACTTCTTCAAAGACTCTATTCACATCAACCTTGAGAAGCACCCGGCGATGGAAGAGTTCGCGCAGCTGTTCCATGGCCCAATGCAAATGGCCTTGCATGGCCTGCAGACCGCACCGTTCTGGCTGG
The DNA here is from genome assembly GCA_947451205.1 of Comamonadaceae bacterium. Lineage (GTDB taxonomy): Bacteria > Pseudomonadota > Gammaproteobacteria > Burkholderiales > Burkholderiaceae_C > Polaromonas. Next base: position 1,895 of record CANFZL010000034.1, on the reverse strand, counting down.
CTCTTTCAGGCGTGGTCTTGGCCTATTACATGTACATGGTCAACCCGGCGCTGCCGACCGCCATCAAGCGTATTGCGCAACCCATCTACACCTTGCTTGAAAACAAGTACTACCTCGACTGGTTCAACGAAAACGTACTGGCGCGTGGCGCACGCGGCCTGGGCATGGGCTTGTGGAAGGGGGGCGACCAAGCCCTCATCGATGGCGCTTTGGTCAACGGTTCGTGGAAGTTCATGGCTTGGGTATCCAGTCTCGTACGGCGCCTACAGTCAGGCTTCATCTACCACTATGCGTTCGGAATGATCATCGGAATTTTTGTGTTGATGACGTATTTCGTCTGGCTGAACAAATAACAGACAAGAAAGAAGAACAAAAATGGGTTTGTTGAGCCTGGCGATTTGGACGCCTATCTTTTTCGGAATTGTGCTGTTGGCCATCGGCCGAGACGAGCAGGCGGGCGCTGTGCGCTGGGTCGCGTTGATCGGTTCGGTCGTCAGCTTTCTCATCACCTTGCCGCTGTACTCGCGCTTTCAGCTCGGCACATCGGCTATGCAGTTTGTAGAAAACCAGCCTTGGATCGATCGTTTTAACGTCAACTACCATCTCGGTGTTGACGGCATTTCGCTGTGGTTTGTGCTGCTGACCGCGTTCATCAACGTGGTGGTGGTGATCGCCAGTTGGGAGTCGATCACCAAGCGCGTGAACCAGTACATGGGCGCGTTCATGATCCTCAGCGGACTCATGATTGGCGTATTTTCTGCGCTCGACGGCTTGTTGTTCTTCGTGTTCTTTGAAGCTACCTTGATCCCGATGTACCTGATCATCGGGATCTGGGGTGGACCGAACAAGATTTACGCGGCCTTCAAATTCTTTTTGTACACCTTGCTCGGTTCTTTGCTGATGCTGGTTGCGCTGGTCTTTTTGTACGTCAAGTCAGGCGGCAGTTTTGACCTGGCCACCTGGCACCAACTGCCATTGAGTGGCCCCGTACAGACGCTTCTGTTTTTTGCCTTCTTGGCCGCTTTTGCGGTGAAGGTGCCGATGTGGCCAGTCCACACTTGGTTGCCCGACGTGCACGTCGAGGCGCCGACGGGCGGTTCGGCTGTGCTGGCAGCCATCATGCTCAAGCTGGGTGCTTATGGATTTTTGCGCTTTTCCTTGCCGATTGCACCTGATGCTTCACGCGAGTGGGCTTGGTTGCTGATTGCGCTGTCGCTGACGGCCGTGATTTACGTGGGCTTGGTAGCGATGGTCCAAAAGGACATGAAAAAACTGGTGGCCTATTCGTCGGTCGCACACATGGGTTTTGTCACCCTTGGTTTCTTCATCTTCAACCCACTCGGTGTATCGGGCGGCATCGTGCAGATGGTGGCACATGGCTTTGTCTCAGCGGCCATGTTCCTCAGTATTGGGGTGCTGTATGACCGCGTGCATTCGCGTGAAATTGCCAGTTACGGCGGTGTCATCAACACCATGCCCAAGTTCGCCGCCTTCGCGCTGCTATTTGCCATGGCCAACTGCGGCTTGCCCGGTACAGCTGGTTTTGTAGGCGAGTGGATGGTCATCCTAGGCGCAATTCAATTCAATTTCTGGGTCGGTCTTGGCGCTGCGTCAGCGCTGATTTTTGGCGCGGCTTACACGCTCTGGATGTTCAAGCGCGTCTACTTGGGCCCGGTTGCCAATGACGACGTCAAGCATCTCAAAGACATCAACGGCCGCGAAATTTTGATGCTGTCGCTGCTTGCTATTGCCGTGCTGTACATGGGCATCTACCCAAAACCGTTTACCGATGTGATGGATGCGTCAGTGCTTGACTTGCTCAAGCATGTGGCCACCAGCAAGCTGAACTAAGCGCCGGTTTCAAGAACAACATTTCAAAAGAATTCAGATGATTG
>CANFZL010000033.1 GCA_947451205.1 Comamonadaceae bacterium | reverse complement strand
CTCGGTCACTCGGGCACGGTGTCGATCAACCCAGCGCTCTATAAGCAACTGAAATACGACACCCAGAAAGACTTGATGCCAGTCGCCATGTTTGCTTCGTCGGCGTTGGTCTTGGTGGTGCCTGCTTCTTCAAAAGTCAAGTCGGTGGCCGACCTGTTGGCGCTGGCCAAGTCAGAGCCGGGCCGTGTCAACTATGCGTCGAGTGGTGGCGGTACAGGGGGTCATTTGTGCGGCGAATTGTTCGAACACAAAACAGGCGTCAAGCTCAGCCATATCCCCTACAAAGGCACTGGGCCCGCGCTCACTGATCTTGTCGGCAGTCAGGTGCAGATGATGTTCAGCGTGATTCCACCCGCCTTGGCCTTGGTCGCCAGCGGGCGTTTGCGCGCCATCGCCGTGACCAGTGCAAAGCGCAATCCGGCCATGCCGGACGTGCCGACCATCGCCGAGTCAGGCATCAGCGCACTGGCTGATTTTGAAAGCACGCTGACCTATGGATTGCTGGCGCCCCGCGGCACACCCGAGGCAGTGGTCAAAGAGTTGGCCGCGCAGATTTTGAAAATTGCCGCGACTGCCGAATTCCAGTCCCGCTTGGGCGTGGAGGGCGCTGTGCCGCTGCTGGGCGGGCCGACAGAGTACGCCGCACGGATTAAAAAAGAGAGTGCTCAATGGGCCGAGATTGTCCGGATCTCGGGGGCCACGCTCGATTGAGCTTGGCAGGTGTACGGTTTTTCCACTCATGGAAAAACTGATTTCCGCTGGTTTTCTTGTGACGGCTGTAGCTCTGCGACACACTACGCGGAGTTAAAAGAGACAACAAGGAAACACAATGACATTGACAACGGGGAAGCAAATTGGATGGATTGGTTTGGGGCGCATGGGCGAGGCCATGTCCAAGCGGCTGCTCAAGGCCGGCCACAAGGTCAGTGTCTGGAACCGCACGGCATCCAAGGCTGCGCCGCTGGTAGAGTACGGCGCCACCATCGTCGGCACCAAGCAAGACTTGGCCCATTGCGATTTCGTTTTCACCATGGTCTCAACCACCAACGACTTGAAGGAAGTGTTGTTTGGCGAAGGCGGTCTGGTCGCCGGTTCGGTCAAGCCGAAGGTGGTGATCGACAGTTCCTCCATTTCCCAAGAGGGTTCGGCGGAGGTTCGTCAACGCCTTGAAGCCATGGGCGTGGGTTATTTGTGCAGCCCGGTGTCGGGCAATGCCAAGGTCGCCAAGGCCGGGAAGTTGTTGCAGGTAGCCTCGGGCCCGAAAGCGCTGTATACCGAGATCGAGCCTTGCCTGCAAGCGATGGCGCGCAAGGTCATGTGGGTCGGCGAGGGCGAGTTGGCTCGCATTTGGAAAATCGCCCACAACACCATGTTCGGCGTCGTCATTCAAAATCTGTGCGAGATCACCGTGCTGGCTGAAAAAGCCGGCATCCCACGCCATATTTTTCTGGAAAGCATCAACGACTCGGTGCTGGGTTCGATGTACACCCGCTACAAAACACCAACGCTCACTAATCTGACCTTTGATCAAGTCACTTTCACGCCCAAGCTGTTGCTGAAAGACATGGATCTGGGTCTGGCCGCTGCCCGTGCCTATGGCGTCGCCATGCCGGCCGCAGCAGCCACGCGCGAGTCGGTGTCGCGCATGGTTGGTCGTGGTCATGACGACATTGACTTCGCCGTGCTGCTGCAAGAAACCGCCGCTGACGCCGGCTTGGTGCTGACGTCTGAAAACGTCAAGATGAGCGACGGCCTGGAGTCCTGAGCCATGGCCGCGCAGCCAACACAAGTCAAGCGAAGCCTGATCCGCGGCGCGTCCATCATCACGATGGATGCGCAGGGCGATCTGCCTCAGGGCGACATTCTGATCACCGGCGACACGCTCACTGAGATTGCGCCGCGCATCCATGTCGATGACGCAGAGGTGATTGACGGCAGCGGCTACATCGTCATTCCGGGGTTGGTGAATGCGCACATGCACACTTGGCAGACGGCACTGCGCGGGCTGGCGTCGAACTGGACATTGCTTGAATATTTCCGCAAGATGCACGCTGGTCTGGCGACGGTGTTTGAGCCGCAAGACCTGTACATCGCCACGCTGGTCGGGGCGCTGAACCAGCTCAATGGCGGCACCACCACACTGGCTGACTGGTGCCATAACAACCCGACACCGCAGTCGAATGACGCGGCGATTGCCGGCTTGTTGGCTTCGGGGATTCGGGCCGCATTTTTTCATGGCACGCCCAAGCCTGATCCTCTGCCTGGGCAGACGCCTTTTTGGGAAGTGCCACATCCACGTGCTGAGATTGAGCGCTTGCTCAAGGCGCATCAGGGCCGTTCGCTACTGAGTGTTCAGGCTGCGGTGCTGGGCCCGCATTACTCAACGCTGGACGTCGCCATGCACGACTTCGCCATGGCCAAGGAGCTGGGGCTGATCGCATCGCTGCACCAAGGCGGCGGGCCAGCACGCACGCCGGACGGCTGGGAAAAACTAGAAGCCGCCGGACTGCTCGGCGATCACATCAACATCGTTCACGGCCATGCTTTGAGCGACGAGCAACTCAAGCGATTTTGCGATCTTGGCATGAGCTTTTCTGCCGCGCCTGAAAGTGAAATGACGCAAGGTCATGGCTACCCAATCACCGGCAGGTTGCGCGCCTTTGGCCGGGCGCCATCGCTGGGGGTCGATCTTGAAAGCGCCATCAGTGGCGAGATGTTGGTGCAGGCCCGCGTGGCCCTCGGCATGCAGCGCTCGCTTGACAACGCAGCCCATCGCGACTTGCACGGCAGCATTCCCAACACCTCCACCGTGACCACGCGCGAAGCGCTGTCGTGGGTCACCATCGAAGGCGCTCGCATGCTCAAGCAAGCTGACCGCATCGGTTCGCTGGCCAGTGGCAAGCAGGCTGACTTGGTGATGATCCGTGCCACCGATCTGAACATGCAGCCGGTGCACGACGCCGTCAATTCAGTCGTCATGCAAACCTCGCTGGCCAATATAGACAGCGTCATGGTGGCTGGGCAATGGAAAAAACGTGGCGGTCAGTTGCTGGGTGTTGACCTGCAACCCCATTTGCGTGCATTGCAGCAGTCAGGCGAAAAAATCGCTGCGGCACTGGGGCTGGGTTCGGTGCATTGAGTCCCAGCTGGCTTTAATTCAAGCGGCGCAGACCGCAGGCCTTTCAATCTTCAGGAGACAACCCCATGACCATGAAACGCTTTTTAATCGCCTGTGCAGCGGTCTTGTCCGTCGCCACCGTCAGCGCTCAGCCAGCTGGCGCTGACTACCCGACCAAGACCATCAAAATCGTTGTGCCGTTCACAGCTGGGAGCGCGACCGACATCATGGCGCGCGTCGTCGGTGAACGTCTGAGTGCCAGCATGGGTCAATCTGTGGTGGTTGAAAACCGCCCCGGTGCTGGCGGCACATTGGGTTCAGCCCAAGTGGCCAAAAGCGAGCCTGATGGCTACACCTTGTTGGTGGTGTCGACCGGTCACGTCGTCAATCCGACTTTGTACCCTGGCTTGAGCTACGACACGGTGGCCGACTTTGCCGGTGTCTCGCCGCTAGCCGCACTGCCCAGCGTGCTGGTGGTCGGTGCCGGTAGCCCGTTCAAGTCGGTGAAAGACCTGATCGCAGCGGCCAAGGCCAAACCAGACTCGCTCAACTACGCCTCGGCGGGTGTGGGTAGCGCGACGCATGTGAATGCAGAAAAATTCCGCAGCGTGGCCGGTATTCAGGTCACGCATATTCCGTTCAAGGGCACGCCCGAGACCATTGTTGAAACCAGTTCCGGTCGGGTTGACTTCATGTTCACGCCGGTGTTGGCGTCCATTTCGACCATCCGCGACGGCCGTATGCGCGCCTTGGCTGTGAGCACCGCCAAGCGCTCGAGCGCCATGCCTGACGTGCCGACCGTCGCCGAAGCTGGTGTACCGGGGTTTGTGTTCGATTTTTGGATCGGTTTGCTGGCACCTGCCAAGACGCCGCGTGCAGTCGTCAACAAGCTCAATGCCGAAATCGCCAAGATCCTTGAGCAGCCTGCAGTCAAGGAGCGCATGGCCAAGTTGGGCGCAGAATCCATGCCCATGAAACCTGAACAATTTGACGCGTACATCAAAGAAGAATTTATCACTCTGGGCGCTGTGATGAAGGCCGCACCGAAGTGAGGTCAACCCATTTGTTGATTCACGCTGTGCACTGCTTTTCAATGCGGGTGGGCTGATGGCGCTGCGCACTCTCAATCTGACGGTCAACGGCCAAGTGAGCTCAGTCGAGGCCGACGACAATACGCCGCTGGTCTATGTTCTGCGGGAAGATCTCGGACTCAAGGGTACGCGACTCGGCTGCGGACAATCGCAGTGCGGTGCTTGTCATGTGATGCTGGACGGTGTGTCGGTGCCTGCTTGCGACACACCGCTGTGGGCCGCTGAAAACAAAGCGCTGGTCACCATTGAAGGGCTGGGGCAACCGGGGGCCATGCACGCGTTGCAGCAAGCCTTCATCGACGAGCAAGCCGCGCAATGCGGCTATTGCGTGTCGGGCATTCTGGTCAGCGCTGCGGCCTTGCTGGCCAAGTGCCCGCAGCCGAGCGAGATGCAGGTTCGGGAGGCACTCGATCCGCATTTGTGTCGCTGTGGCGCGCACAATCGCATGGTGCGCGCAGTGCTCAAGGCCGCTGCTGCCGGAGTCTTGACATGAGTGACAACGTCTCGAAGAATCCGCCTGTGTTGACGGGCAGTTTGCAAACCAATCGCCGCTTGTCGCAGTGGCTGGCTTTTCACGCGGATGGCCGTGTGACCGTGCGCACCGGCAAGGTGGACCTGGGGCAGGGTATTAGCACCGTGCTGGCACAAATTGCCGCCGAAGAATTAGACGTCGATCTGGCGTGCATCCGCATGGAGCGCGCCAGCACTCTGCAAGGCCCGAACGAAGGCATGACGGCCGGCAGCATGTCGGTACAAGACTCTGGCAGCGCCTTGCGTCAAGCTTGTGCTGAAGCGCGGGCAATTTATCTGGACCTGGCCGCACGGCAAAGCGGTCTGACGGCTGGACAACGTGCTGAACTGCGCGTGCTGGATGGCGTGTTCGTCAACAGCGCAGACCAGACCCTTGGAAGTTACTGGGCCTTGGCTGACGACGCCTTGCTGGACATTGAAGCCAGCGGCATCGCCAAGCCCAAGTCTGCGGTCGAGCACACCTTGACGGGTCAAGCCGTGCCGCGCTTGGACATGCCGGGCAAGGTGCTGGGGCAGCCAGATTTTATTCATGACATGGTGCTGCCCGGCCAGTTGTATGGCCGCGTGGCGCATCCGCCGTCACCGGCTGCCGTGTTGCTAGAGGTCTCGCTGGAGGCCATCAACGCCTTGCCGGGCGTGGTGACCACCGTGCGCGATGGCAGTTTCATTGGCGTCATCGCCAAGACGGATTACGCCGCCGTGCAGGCCTTGCAAAAGCTCGTCGCAGCGGCCCGTTGGGACGAACCCGCGACCTTGCCGGACATGCACGCAGTGCCCGATTTTTTACGCACACAGCCCGTCGACACCACGCTGGCAGGCGAGAAAAAATCCGACACACCGGGCCCGAGTCTGGCTGCCTCCGAGGCTTCAAGAACGGCTGCAGGCGCGCAGTATTTCAAGGCTTCTTATGCGCGGCCTTTTTTGGCACATGCCTCCATCGGCCCCTCGTGTGCGCTGGCGCGTTGCCAGGTCGACGCCAGCGGCGAGATCACGGGCGTCGAAGTCTGGACCCACAGCCAAGGCATTTACAACCTGCGTCCTGATCTGGCCTTGGTGTTGGGTGTGCCGGCTGCGCAGATTGCGATTCAGCATGTGCCGGGTGCTGGCTGTTACGGTCACAACGGTGCCGACGACGCCGCCTGCGACGCTGTGCTGTTGGCGCGTGCCGTGCCGGGCCGCCCGGTGCAGCTGCAGTGGACCCGTGAAGACGAATTGACCTCTGCACCTTTTGGTGCCGCCATGGCGGTTGATTTGCAAGCCGTGGTCGATGCCGATGGCCGCATCAGCGACTGGCAACATGACGTCTGGTCGAACGGCCACAGCATGCGGCCTGGCCGCTCCAGCACGCCTGTGTTGCATGCGGCCGCCTTGCTTGAAAAGCCTTTCCCGCGGCAAGTCGCCATCAACATGCCGCTGGCCAATGGCGGCGGTGCTGAGCGAAACGCACTGCCGTCGTATGACTTTGCACAATGGCGCACCCACTGCCATCGCGCGCTGACCATGCCGCTGCGCACCTCTTCATTGCGCTCCTTGGGGGCGCATTGCAATGTCTTCGCAGTCGAATCTTTTCTGGATGAAATGGCCGAGCAGTTGGGCGTTGATCCGTTAGCGTTTCGCTTGCGTCACCTCAGTGATGAACGCGGCCGCGCCGTGCTCAATGCAGCTGCGGCGATGGCCGATTGGCCGAACCGACATGCCGGAGAGCGCCGCGAAGGGAGCGGTTTGGGCATCGCCTATGCCCGCTACAAAAACACCAGTGCTTATTGCGCGGTGGTCGCGTCCGTGCATGTCGAGGCCGAGGTGCGGGTTGAGCAGTTGTGGATTGCCGCCGACCTTGGTTTGGTGGTCAACCCCGATGGTGTGCGCAACCAGATCGAAGGTGGCGCTATTCAGACGGTCAGCTGGGTTCTGAAAGAAGCGGTGCAGTTTAACCGCACGCGCGTCACCAGTCGCAGCTGGGAGGACTATCCGATCTTGCGTTTTTCGGAGGTGCCGAAGGTTGATGTGCAGCTCGTCAGCCGGCCCGGCGACAAATCGCTGGGTGCTGGCGAAGCCACGCATGGCCCAGTGGCCGCTGCCATTGCCAACGCCGTGGCCGATGCGCTGGGCTTGCGCATGCGTCAGATGCCGCTGAGCGCTGACGCCTTGCTGCAGGCTGCACTGGCTGATCCTCGCTGAAGGCCAGCCCGGCGAATTTCAAAAGTCTGTATCTCATCAAGTTTGTCAACATGTCAGTCAAACACTCACCATCCGCCGAGCCGAGGCTGCTGCGCGTCAACATCTTCAACACCTCTAGCAATCTGTCGCTGATGGTGGCCATGAATGAAGGCTACTTTGCCCGCCGCCAATTGACCATTGAGGTGCAGAACACGCCGAACTCCGACGCGCAACGCGCCGGTCTGGCGGCGGGTCAATTCGAGATCGCGCACGCCGCGGTGGACAACGCTGTGGCCATGGTCGAGTCGGCTGAGCAAGACGTGGTGATTGTCTGTGGCGGCGATGCCGGCATGAACGATTTGATGGTGCGCGCAGAAATCAACAGCATCGCTGACCTGCGCGGCAAGCTGTTGGCGGTGGATGCCCCTGGCACCGCTTACGCACTGGCAGCCAAGAAGATATTGAAGAACCACGGCTTGATCGAAAACCGTGACTACGGTGTCAAGCTGGCCGGTGGCACCGGGCCGCGATCGGCCGCCATGGTGGCCGATCCACAACTCGCTGCCGGGATGATCAACCCGCCGTTTTCATTCACGGTGCGTGAACAAGGTTTAAAAAGTTTGGGCAGCCAGTTCAGCCTGCTTGGACCATACCAAGCAACAGGCGCATTTGTGCAGCGTCATTGGGCGGTTGCGAATGCCGACGTGCTGAGACGCTATCTGGCGGCCTACATTGAGGGCCAGCGACATGTGATGAATCCGTTGCACCGGGGCGAGATGATCGCGCTGTTGCAAGACAAATTCAAGCTGTCGACCCATGCGGCGCAGGGAACGTATGGCGCGCTGGTGGCGCCTGGTTCCGGCCTTGCCCTTGACGCCGCTTTCAGTCGCCCTGGTTTCCAAACGGTGCTGTCGATTCGCGCCGAGATGGAAGGCATGTGGGGTGGCGTGCCACCGGCGCTGGATCGCTACCTAGACCTTTCCCACTACGACGCAGCTCTGCAGATGGCGGCGGTCTGACCACGACAACAAGCCAAAGGAAGTTTCAATGAGCACGTCACCACGCATTCCTTACATTGACCCTGCCGCCATCACCGACCCGGCCATGCAGGCAGAGTTTGAGCGGGCGGCCCGTGACGGTGCGCCACGCCCCGAAAGTCACGCCATTCGCGCCAACGTGCCCAAAGTTTTTTGGGCTTTCACCAACGCTTGGAATGACACCTTTGTCAATGGAGTCTGTGAGCACGCCATTAAAGAGTTGTGCCGCTTGTATGTGTCACAGGCAGTGAATTGCAACTACTGCGGCAACCAGCGCTCGGTCAAGGCGCAGGCCGAAGGGCTGCTGGAAGACCACGTCAAAGACTTGTTGGACTTCGACAAGGCTGCGCGCTTTTCACCCCGTCAAAAAGCGGCGCTGCGTTTGGCCGAAGCCATCACCTGGGGGCTCGAGCCGACAGATGATTTGTGGCAAGGTCTGTACGACCATTTCAACAAGGATGAAATTGTCGAGTTGGGCTTTTTCATTGGCCTGACCATGGGGCAACAACGTTGGAATCGCTTGCTGGGGATGGAGCACAGCCAGTTCATGGCCGGCACAGTGGGCGGGCTGGCGCCGACGGTGCAAGGCGCTGCATGAGCGCAGACCCTCAAAAAACCGCCCTTCATTTTTTGGGCGTCGGCAAGATGGGTTTGCCGATGGCCTGGCATCTTCACGCTGCGGGTCACGCTGTGACGGTCAGCGACCTGAGTGCTGAGCGGCAGCGATTGGCGGGCACGCAAGGACTGCGCGTAGCGACGGATACCGCGCAAGCCTTGGCCGCTGCTGACGTGATTTTTTCTTCATTGCCCAACGACGCTGCTTTGCTGGCTGTCAGTGCCCAGGTGGCGACGCAGGCGCGCAAGGGCTGCCTTTACATCGACACCAGCACCGTCTCGCAGCAGGCTTCAGCGCAGGTCGCTAACGTGTGCGTTGCTGCGGGTATCACTTATCTGCGGGTGACGGTGTCGGGCAACAACAAGATGGCTGAAGCGGCGCAGCTCACGGTCATGGCGTCCGGTCCTCGGGCCGCGTATGACCAAGTGCTGCCCTTGCTAGAACAGCTCGGCCCGCATCATTTTTATCTGGGTCAAGCTGAGGAATCCCGGCTCATGAAGCTGGTCGTCAATTTGATGATTGCGCAGACCAGCGCCATGCTGTCAGAAGGTTTGACGCTGGGTCAAAAGGGCGGTTTGCAATGGCAAGACATGTGGCAAGTTTTGACTGCCAGTGCCGTGGCTTCGCCGATTCTCAAGGCCAAGTCGCAACAGCTCGGTGCGCGTGATTTCACGCCGACCTTCACCGTCGAACAAATGACCAAAGACCTCGATTTGATTTTGGCTGCCGGTGCTGCCGTGCATGCGCCCTTGCCGCAAACCTCACTCACACACCAGCTGATGCACGCCGCCATGGCGCAAGGTGATGGCTTGCTTGACTATGCCGCCATCATCCGAACAGTCGAGCGCAGTGCCGGCCTCAACACAAAAGAATGAAAGATTTGATGAAAAGCTTTGTCTACCGCGGTCAAGCCGGGAAAGTGGTTTTTGGGCCTGGCTCGCTGAGTCAACTCGGCGCAGAAATCGAAGCGCTGGGCGCGCACAAAGCCTTGGTGCTGTGCACGCCAGAGCAACGCGCTTCGGCTGAGAAAGTGGCTGACTTGCTCGGGGTGCGTGCAGCCGGGATTTTTGACCGCGCCGTGATGCACGTGCCCATCGAAACAGTTCACGAGATTCGCGCCTTGGCTCGCCAGTTGGGCGCTGACTGTGCCGTGGCCATCGGCGGCGGCTCGACCACCGGGCTGGGCAAGGCCATTGCGCTGGATTCTGGCTTGCCGATTGTGGCTATTCCAACGACCTATGCTGGCTCAGAGATGACCGAGATCTACGGCATCACGGAAAACGGTTTGAAGAAAACCGGCAGGGATCCCAGGGTTTTACCGCGCACCGTTATTTACGATCCGGAGCTGACGCTGACGCTGCCCGTGAGCCTGAGCGTGACCAGCGGTATCAACGCTATTGCGCATGCGGCCGAGGGTCTCTATTGCGTCGACAGCAATCCAGTAATGGACTTGATGGCACGAGAAGGGATTGCCGCGCTGGCCCGTTCGCTGCCCTTGATTCGCCAGTCATCCACTAACCTCGCGGCCCGCAGCGATGCGCTGTATGGTGCATGGTTGTGCGGTTTGGTGTTGAACAACGTCGGCATGGCTTTGCACCACAAGCTGTGCCACACGCTGGGGGGCACTTTCAATTTACCGCACGCTGAAACCCACACCGTGGTGTTGCCGCATGCGTTGGCTTACAACGCCCCGAATGCACCGCAGGCGATGGTGATGATCGCGGAGGCATTGAATGGCGCTGGCTTGACGGGTGGGGTTCAACGTGGCGTGCGCAGTGCGGCGGCTGCGGTGTTCGACTTGGCGCAAGACAACGGCGCAGCGGTTTCTTTGCGTGCGCTCGGTATGCAAGAGGCTGACCTCGACAAGGCGTGCGACATAGCGATGCAGAACCAATACCAAAACCCGCGGCCGCTCGAGCGGGTGGCGCTGCGTCAGTTGCTGCAAAACGCCTTTGATGGCCGGCGTCCAGACTAAAAGCGGCCAGTCCACTTGCGTTCGTAATCCATCTTGTCGAAGTGCTCGACCATGAAATCGATGAAGGTGCGGACCTTGGCCGACAGGTGCTTGCGGCTCGGGTAGGCTAAGTTGATGTTGAGCCGCGGCAAGTCCCAGTCATCGAGCACTGGCACCAGTCGACCGGCGACGATGTCTTCGTAAAGAATGTAGGTGGGCTGCACCAGAATGCCCATGCCGTCGAGCGCTGCGGCCCGCAAAATTTGGCCGTCGTTCGATTCAAGCAGCCCCTTGACTGTCACCGTGCGGGTCTCATCGCCACGGATGAAGCGCAACTCGCTCGGGTTGTTGGCGTAGGTGTACATCAGCATCTTGTGCTGCTGCAAATCGTCCAGAGTTTTGGGAAAGCCATGTTTAGACAGGTAGCGCGGCGAGGCCGCCATGATGCGCCGGGTTTCGGCCACTCGGCGGATGGTGATATTCGAATCTGGTTCCGACTCGCGCGTGCGGATGGCGACATCAATGTTGTTGTCGATGATGTCGAGGTAACGGTTCGCCGACTCCACATGCACCTGCACGTTGGGGTAGCGTTGGGTGTATTCACGCAGCAAAGGCGCTACATGGTGCACCGAAAACGACAGGGACGCCGTGATGCGCAGCACGCCGGTCGGGTCGAGCCCGGTGGCGTTGACGGCCGACTCAGCATCCTTCAGCTCCGCCAGAATGGTTTTCGCACGTCTGAAAAACTCTTGGCCGGTGTCTGTCAGATAAAGCCGGCGCGTGTTGCGCTCGACCAGCCGCGCACCCAGTCGCTCTTCGAGTGCCGACAAATGCCGACTGGCCGCTGCATTGGATAAATCCAGTACTTCGGCTGCACGGCTCAGGCTGCCCGTCTCGGCGACCTGTACGAACAGTTCTATTTCAGTCCAGCGGTCCACGCTGCGTCTCCGTTGTCACCGACCCATCGGCTCTTGGTCTGCATTGTGGCGCAGACCTGAAGGCTTTCTTCCACCGCATGAAAAAGTCATTTGCGCCAGCCTGCTTTCAGATCGGGCGCCCGCCCACTATATTCTTCCAAAGCCCAGACAACCCGCCGACGGAGACCGTGTGCGCAATTTGAATCAGGACACCATTACCCAAGCCGTGATTGCCCGGTTTGCGCAGACGCCTGAGCCTCGGCTCAAGGAGGTGGTGACGAATCTGGTGCAACACTTGCACGCCTTTGCCCGTGAGACCCATCTGACCGAAGCCGAGTGGGCACAAGGTATTGAGTTCCTCACCGCGACCGGCCAAAAATGCGACGACCAACGGCAAGAGTTCATCTTGCTCAGCGATGTGCTGGGTCTGTCGATGTTGACGGTGGCCATGAACAACGACAAGCCGCAGGGCTGCACTGAAGCCACGGTGGTCGGACCTTTTCACGTTGAGGGCGCGCCGCATTACGCGCTGGGCGCTGATGTCGCTAACGGTGCAGTTGGCCAGCCCTGTCTGGTGCGTGGCCGGGTGTTGGGTCTGGGCGGCGAGGCTGTGCCCAATGCAGTGATCGAGGTCTGGCAGGCCGACGCTGCGGGGAATTACGACGTGCAATACGCTGACTTGGCTGGGCACCGGGCGCGCGGTGTGCTGCGCTCTGACGCCGAGGGCGGTTTTCACTTTCGCAGCATCGTGGCTGAGCCTTACCCGATTCCGAACGACGGCCCCGTCGGCGAATTGCTGAAAGCCACGCGGCGTCATCCATGGCGTCCGGCACATTTGCATTTCATGATCAAGGCCGAAGGTTACGAAACGCTCACCACGCATGTCTTTCGCAATGGCGACCCTTATCTGGATTCGGACGCCGTGTTTGGCGTACGGCAGTCGTTGGTGGCCGACTGGGTGCAACAGCCCGACGGCATGTTCAGCCTTGATTTTGATTTCGTCCTCAACCCTTCATCCCATGATTGACAACTTTCACCGGCTCGATAAATCTTGCGGTACCGCGCTGCGGCAGCGCGTTCGCCCCGAAGCTTGAGTGCATTGATACTGGAGAATTCTGTGATCAAACACATCGTCATGTGGAATCTTCGCGGCGACTCGCCAGCGGAAAAACGCGACTGCATCGCGCAGCTGCAGCGCAGCTTCGAGTCGCTGCGTGGGCGTATTCCCGGTTTGCTGCACCTCGAAATCGGCGTAGATTCGAGCCGCATTGACTACGCTTGCGATGTTGTGTTGTATTCAGAATTCGAAAGCCAAGAGGCGCTTGACGGTTATGCCGTACATCCCGAACACCAGCGCGTCAAGCGTGAACTAGGCGACCTGCGCATTGCGCGGCACCAAGTTGATTTTTTCAGTCCGGCAGTGCTGGCCGTCGCGGCTACCCCCTCAATTTAGACAACGGAGATTTGAATGAACAATCAGATGCAGAGTGAGTTAGAAATACGCCAAATGGTCGAGCGTTGGGCGCTGTGGCGCGATGCCGGTGACTGGGCGCGTTTTGCGACGGTCTGGCACCCTGAGGGCGTCATGATGGCCACTTGGTTTCAGGGCTCTTTTCAAGAATTCATCCGGGTCACGCAAGAGGGCTGGAGCAAGGGTGTCAGCATCCTGCATTTTTTGGGTGGTTCGGCCGTCGAAGTGGCGGGTGAACGCGCCATCGCGCAAACCAAAATGACAATTTCCCAGCGCGGCATGGTCGAAGGCGAGAACGGTCCGGTGCTGTGTGATGTCGTCTGCACCGGTCGTTTTTATGACTTTGTGGAGCGCCACGAAGGCCAGTGGAAGCTGCTGCACCGCCAACCTATTTACGAAAAAGACCGAATAGATCCAGTCGACTCCACTGCGACCTTGACCTTAGACCAAGAGGCGTTGGCGGGCTTTCCTGAAGGCTACCGTCACCTCGCTTATATCCAAACGCGCATTGGCTACACCGTCAAGCTCGACATGCCGATGTTGAAGGGTCCGGTGGTGCAGGAGCTGTATCAGCGCGGCGCACGTTGGTTGGCCGGTGGCGCACTCGAGCGCTGAGTCTCAAGTCATGCCGCACTCTTTTTTGCAGAACCGTGTTCGCCGTTCACTGACCCTGTCGCTGCTGGCCGCGCTGGCTTTGACAAGCTTGGCCAGCGTTCCAGCCGCGGCGCAGGGATTCCCCAGCAAGCCACTCAAAGTGGTGGTGCCGCAGCCACCCGGCGGTGGTTTTGATTTTGTCGGCCGCCTGCTGGCTGACCGCCTGAGCAAGCAGCTGGCGCAACCCGTCGTGGTCGAGAATCGCCCTGGTTCTGGCACTTTGATTGGCACCGACGCCGTGGCCAAAGCGGCGCCTGACGGCTATACGCTGCTGGTCGGTTCGGTCTCGAACCTCGCCATCAACCCGGGCTTGTACCGCAATTTGCCGTACGACAGTCTGCGAGATTTTGAGCCGGTAGGTTTGGCTGTGGCTTACAGCTACACCTTGATGGCGCGCAAAGATTTGCCCTTCAATTCCCTCAAAGAGGTCGTGGCCTATGCCAAGATCCATCCGGGCCAGTTGACCTTCGCGTCAGCGGGCAACGGTTCTGGTCAGCACGTGCTGGCCGCCGCCCTCTGGCATCTGGCCGGCGTCGAATTGGTGCACGTGCCTTACCGTGGCGCGCAGGCGGCCTACCAAGATTTGTTGGGTGGGCGTGTCGATGTGTTTTTTGACCTCTCACCCACCGCCCGGGTACAGGTTGATGCAGGCAATGTGAAGGCGCTGGCAGTCTCTGGCAGTGCCCGTCTTGCGGGTCACCCGGCGGTGCCGACCATCACTGAAACCGGCGTTGCTGCGTTAGAGCTGGAGTCTTGGTTCGGTCTTTTCATGCCGGCCAAAACCCCGGCGGATGTGGCCGCACAGCTGCG
>CANFZL010000032.1 GCA_947451205.1 Comamonadaceae bacterium | reverse complement strand
CCTACACCGAGTGGCTTAAAAAGCTTCGGGCCGTTTGCACAGAGCGCGGGATTGTGCTTATTTTTGACGAGGTGTTTCTCGGCTTCCGATTGGCACAGGGCGGTGCGCAAGCCTACTTCGGCATTCAGGCAGACATGGTGACCTATGGCAAAACATTGGGTGGTGGTCTGCCCGTGGGCGTTGTTTGCGGCCGGTCGAAGCTGATGAAGCGTTACCGTGATGATCGGCCGGGTGACATTTGTTTTGCACGCGGCACCTTCAATGCGCACCCTTATGTGATGGGTGCTATGAAGGCTTTTCTGGACGCACTGGAGACCCCCGCGATAGCCCAGCTGTATGACGGCATCGATGAGCGCTGGGACGGCAGGGCCAAGCTGCTGAACGGTCGGCTCGAGGAGCAGGGTTTGCCGGTGCGGGTGGCGAATATGTCGACAGTCTGGACGGTGCTTTACACCCAGCCGTCCCGTTACAACTGGATGCTGCAGTTTTACTTGCGTGCGCATGGACTGGCCTTGAGCTGGGTTGGCAGTGGCCGTCTCATTTTTAGTTTGAACTATGGTGAGGTTGAATTTGGGGAGGTCGTTCGTCGCTTCGCCGATGCTGTACAAGCCATGCAAAACGATGGTTGGTGGAGTGGTCCAGAGCAAACCAATCAAACCATTCGCAAAGGAATTTTCAGGGAGATGTTGCGCCAGCCGCGTTGAACGTCAGCCCGTCAAGACTCTCAAGAGTCCTGACGGTGTTCAGATTCACTTATGGTTGATATGTTCCATCGGGTCAATCATTTCGCCACGTATCAAAGCCAGTGGGGCCTTGTGATAAAGCATGATGTCGTGGAAGGGGTCGGTGATGATCTTGATGGCCCAGACAATGCCGGTCCACAAATCTTGTTGAATCCAAAGCTGGAGTACACGAAACAAAAGACCGGCCACACCCAATGCTAACCACGCCAAGCCGACATCGTTCAGGAACTCCATCACGCCGCTGGCGGGTGCCATCTGTCCAAGGAGTGAGGGTTCCAGCCACAACACCACGGGTACCAAAGCCCAGACGCCTAGCAACACCACCTTTCGGCGAATGTTGTAGCCAATCTTGATCTCTTCTTTGTGCGCATCAGTGGCTTGGTTGACGGTGTCATAGCCCCGCGGTTCAAAAAAGAAATGCCCGGCTTGACGGCTCGTCATGGAAACCAACCAGGCCAGTAATGCAGCCCAGGCGGGATTCACAAACAGCAGTGCATAGGCGGTCACAAAACTGATGGCACTGAGTAGATGCAAGCTCTGGTTGATCCGACTGTGATGGTAGTAACGGTGGTCATCCCAACGCTGGGTCTTCAACTGTTGAAAAAAATTATTCACATGGGCCTCACTGAGTTTCGGGGAAGGGCGATACGCCTAATTTGATCAAGATAGCCATCTCAATTTAGTCTCTCAGTATGAAAGTTTCGTGACGAGAACATTTCAATTTAAAGAGCGGGTTTGTCACAAAATTGTTACGAAGTGGCGACATCATCTGCGCATGGCCTATGAATACGCTCACAACTTGCTCGTTGAAAATTTCCCGGCAAATCGCCGCTCTCTGCGTGTGGCCGTTGTCTCAGAAACGTATCCACCAGAGGTGAATGGTGTTGCCGTGACACTGGCCAAAGTGGTCGATGGTTTACGCGCTGCTAACCACGCGGTTCAGCTGATACGCTTGCGCCAAGGCGGCACTGATGCCGCTTGCGAAGAAGAGATGCATCCGGCCTACCAAGAGGTTTTGATGCGAGGTTTCCCGATCCCACGTTATCCGGAGTTGCGCATGGGCATGCCTTCCAAGAGCGCGCTCATCCGGCTGTGGCAACTCAAGCGCCCGGATGTTGTTCATATTGCGACCGAAGGCCCGCTCGGTTGGTCTGCCCTGCGCGCTGCGATGTACCTCAGACTGCCGGTGTCCACCGACTACAGAACCAATTTTCAAAGCTACAGCGCTCACTATGGGGTTGGATTTTTGTACAAGCCGATCATGGCTTACCTGAAGAAGTTCCATAACTATGCCCAGTGCACCATGGTGCCAACTGAAGCCTTGCGGGCCTCATTGGCAGACGCAGGATTTCAACGACTGAAAGTGGTCAGCCGGGGCGTTGACACGGATGTCTATGGCCCCGCACACCGCAGCGAAGCACTTCGGGCGCAATGGGGGCTGGCCGCCAACGACTTGGCAGTGGTCTGCGTTGGACGACTCGCCCATGAGAAAAATTTGGCTTTGCTGCTGAAGGCCTTCGAGGCGATTGTGGCGCGTGACCCCAGGGCTAGGTTGGTGCTGGTCGGGCATGGTCCTATGCGACAGGAATTGCAAGCCCGATGCCCGGATGCCATTTTTACCGGTCAATTGCGTGGCCAGTCCTTGGCCGAACACTATGCGTCAGCAGATCTTTTTTTGATGCCCAGTCTCACCGAGACATTTGGCAACGTGACCACGGAAGCCATGGCCAGCGGCCTACCGGTGGTGGCATTCAATTACGCAGCTGCGGCGGAGCTCATTGTCAGCAGTGTCAATGGTAGTCTGGTGCCTATGGACGATGCGGAGGGCTTTGTGTCAGCAGCGCTGGCGCTGGCTGCAGAGCCCCAGACGCGAAAGCAGATGGGTGTTGAGGCCAGGCAGACATCTTCGCAACTGGACTGGACATGCATCGTGCAAAAATTTGAGGACGTACTTCAAGAAGTGATCGATCAAACGCGCGTCACCGTTTAGTACGGCATGGGTTTTAACGGACTAAACTAGTCCGAAGCCCGCGGTGGATCAGCAACCCCATGGCGGCCGCGGTGCACAGGCCAAAAAGGGTCAAAAGCGGCACGATCGGCACATCTGCTGCTACCAAGGCTGTATACACACCCAACATGCACAACACGCTCAGATTTTCATTGAATCCCTGCACCGCCACTGACCGGCCTGCGCTCAAAAGGACGTAGCCCCGGTGTTGCAATAAAGCGTTCAGGGGAACCACCAAAATGCCGCCAACAAAGCCGATGAGCGCGAGGAACATCAAGGCGGCACTGACCACCTGCACATGGGCGATGACGGTGATCATCAGTCCCATTAAAACGCCAGCTGGAAGGACGTGCTGGGCATGATGCAGTGGAATCCATCGTCCGGCAATGCCTGCTCCCAATACGACCCCCACAGCGACTGCCGTTTGTAGGTAGGCCGATTGTTCCAGTGGCAGATGCAACACGTCTGCAGACCACTTCAAAATGATGAACTGCAGCGTTGCACCAAGGCCCCAAAAAATGGTGGTGACAGCCAACGACAGACCGCCTTCAGCGTCACGCCACAGCAGGCGATTAGCACGCCAAAAATCTTTGATCAAGGGTAACGGGTGGATCGGGCTGGCCGGGTAACGGGCACCGCTGTGCGGAATACCCAGATTGAGCAGGCTCGCTGCACCGTAGATGAACAGCAGCACCAGCAGGGATGTGTAGAGCGGCGACATGCTGCCCAAACTGTCAATGTGCAACAGCCCATTCAAGGTCGTGATCACGCTGGTGTTGACCAAGACACCACCCAGTACGGCACCTAAGAGCGCGGCGCAAACCACCGAGGTTTCAAGCCAACCGTTCGCCTTGACCAAGAGATTGGGGCCAACAATTTCTGTGATCAGACCGTACTTGGCCGGCGCATATGCTGTCGCGCCTAAGCCGGCAATGGCAAAGGCAACAAGCGGGTTAAATCCGAGCAGCAAGGTCGCAACGCCTAGAATTTTGACGCCATTCATCCAGGCCATCAAGCGAGCTTTCGGATACGCATCGGCCAAGGGTCCGACAAAGGGGGCCAGTACCACATAGGAAATGGTGAAGACGAACTTGAGCATGGGTGCCCACCATGCCGGAAGTCCCTGCTCTGACAAGAGAGCAATCGACACAATCAGCAAAGCATTGTCTGCCAGTGCTGAAACAAACTGCGCCGCAATGATGAGATAAAAGCCAGTAGGCATCGGCAAGATTGTGTCGAGCTATTAAGTCAGCAGGTCGACAGAACGATGACGTTTCAGTGACGCTGTTGCTGAGGTTTTTGAACGATTTCAATCACGTGGTAACTCGGGCAGGCGTAGCGCTCAATGTCATAGGCGTTCAAGGGGAAAGAGCCACAGTTTGAAAGCCTGCGAAAGGGCGAGTGGTAAATCCCGCATTGGTAGCGGCCCTCTGGAGTCGGCTCTAAAAACATGCAGCGCTTGTCCATGCAGCAGTTGCCGCACTGCACACAAGAGCCGCCGATCTCGACTGGAACTGCTTTGGCACGACCCAGCACGTCTTCAAAGTAGTGTTGAGCCGGACCTTCTTGAAGCGCTCCAATATGAATGCGCATTTTTTGAATAAAACCAGCGTAGTCGAGTATGTATTTGCGGCGCCAAAATACGATGCTTGCGCAAATGGGTGCTATCGGCAACATGAGCCGCAATGTGCTGATGTAGGCGCTGGCCAACCGCGGTGCGATGTGCCGGACATAAAAATTTATCACAGGAAAAATGCGCATCAAAACCCTGTCGTTGGAATCATCAAGCAGTTAACGAGTGAATTCTGAGTCAAACGAATGAAGCTTTGATGACATTGGCATAGTGAGCATCAACACTTGGATCAACCTACAACTATCTGGCAAACTAGCGACACCATGACACCCTTGCACCACCACACGATACATGCCAAATTAGCGGATCTTTTGCCAACGCAAGGTGCTATCGGTTTCGTGGAGGTGAGTCAAAAGCGTGCGGAATGGCAGCGCCTTTCTAAAAAAATGCGCAAGGCCTTGATTTCCCAGCATTGGTTTCCAAGTGTCCTTGGCCCGCAAGGCCGTTATTACATTGTTGACCACCACCACTTGGGCATGGCCTTACACGAAGAGGGTCAAGAGACGGTGCTGTTGACCGTTTTAAAGGATTTGTCGTGGCTTGACGTTGACACGTTTTGGCGGGTGATGGAGTTTCATCAGTGGGCACATCTGTACAGCGAGACGGGCAAGCGTATTTCATTTCATCAATTGCCAAGCCATGTCTCCGCGTTGAAGGACGACCCTTACCGTAGTCTGGCTGGGTTGGCCCGCAAGGCCGGTGCGTTTGCCAAAGATGTAACGCCGTTCAGTGAGTTCCTTTGGGCGGACTACTTCCGTTCTAGGATCAAGAAGCAGCAGCTTCTACACGCCATGGATGACGCCGTGGCTTTGGCGCTGAACTTGGCGAAGGATTCCCAGGCCCGCTATCTGCCTGGCTTCGTTCAAACATAATCGTATTAACTCAAACCCGGTTTGGCCTTGGAGACCCGCACTGGTGTTGTGGCTGATCGTCGTTTTTCAAAGTGTTTAAGAATCACGTAGGTGGCCAGTCCAATCAATGCAGACACCACTACAAAGCCGCCGTAGGCCACAGGCCATTCAATGCCTTGCGTCATCATGGAGAACTCAGACATTCCGCCCATACCGGCCAAGATGTTGATGGGCATGAACACCACACTGAACACGGTCAATTGGTTGACGCGTTTGTTCTGATTGATATTGATGAAACCGATGGTGGCATCCATTAAAAAGTTAATCTTGTCGAATAAAAAGGCGGTGTGGCTGTTGAGAGACTCAATGTTCCGCAAGATTTGCTTGGAGTCTGAAATCTGATCCGGCGTCAGCAAACGCCCGCGCATCAAAAAACTAAAAGCACGCTGGGTGTCTAGGATGTTGCTGCGAATACGGCCGTTTTGATCTTCTTCTTCAGCAATATCGGCCAGAATTCCGGCGGCTTGCTGGTCGGTGATCGCCTCGCTCAACACGTGACGCCCTACAGCCCCGAGCTTGGCGTAAATATTTTCAAGCGAATCGGCAGAGACTTCAACGTCCGCACCGTACAGATCTAAAAGCAGGTCAACGCAGTCTGACACGTATCCTGGCTGCGTCAGTGCGCGGCGGCGCTGCAACCTAAAGACCGGCAACTCTTCGTTGCGCAATGAAAAAAGAATCCCTCCATGCAAAATGAAGGCCACTGGCACACTTCTGGAATTGCCCTCGCGGTCATGCAAAAAATTGGAATGGAGGTGGATGTCGTCGTTTTCTTCAACATGAAAACGCGCACTCACTTCCAAGTCTGTCGCCTCAATGGGGTCTGGCAGTTCGACCCCAAAATGAGAGCCCACAAACAGCCGTTCAGCTTTTGATGAGTTGATCAGGTCGACCCAAACAGGTTTGGCGCCTTCCAAATCTTTTCGTCCAGTCATCGGGATATTGCGAAGCCTACCTTCCATCAATTCATAGACATTGATCTTGCTTTCAGCGAAATCAGGCTGGCGGTCTCCGGCAACGTCTATGCGTCGTTGGTCAGACATTTCCCAAAGCACATCGTTCTCACGTGCTTGAGGCAGTTTGGCCCATAGATTTCGGGCATCGTCTAACGGCAGTGAATCTAAATAGCCGCCAAGTTCTGTTGAACTTTGTTTGGCGATGAAGTTATGCAGTTCGGCATCGTGTTGCTTTTGGAGCAGCGACTGCACAACATCGTGGTTGTGCATTTTTTGGCTGTGAACCATACCGTCAACTAACTTTTGTTTGCCCAGCATGGCGATTAGATTTTCAAGCGACATGGATAGTTGGAACGGACGAAAGGAGCTGGCTAGATGCTACTCCGCTGTCATGCATACCTAAAACAAAATGAAAATTCTATGAATTTATTGTGTCAATGGCGTGACATTTTTGTTCGATGAAGATGACGGTACGAGCCTTAAATGTGGGGCATGAATCAAACCGATACTCATCCACACCGCGATGCTGAAATAGGATGACATCCAGATCACTTCGGTTTTCCAGTCGGCCCATCGATGAGACACAACCCATCTGCTTGAGACATCTAGAAACCCCTGCGTCACGCTGAGGAATTGGTGACCATGCGCATTGTCAAATGTCCAGCGGGACCAGTACATCGGGACATCCACTAAAAACATGTAGAGAGCGTAAGTGGCACCTATGGCGCTGAAGGTGGTCAGAATCGATCTGTGCTTGCGCTGACTTCGCGGCAGGGCATGCACATAGCTGGCAGCCAACATCAGCGCGCAAATTCCCCAGAGTGACTCTTCGACAACATGGCCTAAATTTGACGTTGTCAGCACCGAGTACCAGGAGAAAAGTTCAGCTACGAAAATCATCGGCACGACAGCGTGGGAGAGCATGACGCCGACCCGGTTGTCGGTTGACTGTGCGATGCCTCGCGTGATCATGGCCCATTGCGCCACAAAACATAATTCAGCGATGGTCGCGATAGACCGGCCAACCATCACGCTGGAAAGCCACGAGTCGATCAGACACAACCTCTGAATGTCAAAAACCGGCAGCACTGAGCGATACGCACAGCCGAATACGTAACCAGCAGACAGAATAATTTGTACACGAATTGAGGCCCAAGATGAGGGGTCGAAAGACCAAGATTGACGCCACAGATAGGTAGCTGATGCCGTCCACGCCATCACATTGATCAAGCTCACCGCGCAAAGCAGTGACCACCATGTCAGAACAGACGTTGTCATAGGTCATTCCTTCCTCGATAAATGAGTTTAGCGATTCATGAAGTCTTGGTTTACCTCTTCCGTACAAACTTGAAAAATCACTCGCACTGTTTTTCGAGTTTGATTGAGCTCTTTCGTCAAAAATTGATGGCGTAGGCTGATGTCGACAAATTCGATAGGCAAGAAATTCACACAACTGTCATTTTTGAAGAATACGATCCAAAACTAATTTCCTTTGGTACCTAAGAAATCAACATGCGCCAGCTTCTTTTTGGTTTTGCCCTCTGGCTTTTTAGTAACGCTGCTTCAGCGCAGATTCCACCTGAGTTATTTTTTAAAGAATTTTTTAATTTGCCGATCGGCTCCAAAACCTTGGAAATGAGTGGCAGGCTGAGCTCTGCCAACGGTCAGATTGTGCGAATGACCGGCTACATGGTGCAGCAAGAAGTCCCGCATCTGGGACGCTTCATGCTGTCGCCACGCCCCGTTCAAATGAGCGAGCATGCTGACGGCGAGGCCGATGACTTGCCAGCAGCGCTGGTCACGGTTTACTTGGACGATGCTCAAAAAGACTGGCTGATTCCCTACACACGCGGCCTGGTAGCGATCACGGGCCACTTGAGTGTGGGCCGTTTGGAAGAAAGTGATGGCCGCGTTTCCTGGGTCCGGATCGTGTTGCCCGCCCAAGCGACCCGTGGCATGGACAGCGCTGAACAGTCAATCTACTTTCAAGCACAACAACACGCTCACTGAGTCTGAAATTAAATTTCTCCCAACATGTTGAAGAACCGTATGCCACACAAAATCCCCGCCACCTTGAGTCGACTCACCGCCATCACCTTATGCGTCTTGGCTACCACGGCTGCGCAAGCCGCCCCCAGTGTCACGCGCCTGACGCCGCCCAGCGAGCTGTTCAGCGGCCACGCAGATGGCCCTATCGTTGCGCGCTTTTTGCCAGGCCAGCGCTTTGATCTGCAAGCCACGGTGCGGCCGGACGACGCCAGCAAAACCATCACCGCTGCGCGCTTCGCCATCGACAGTAAAACACTGAGCGCCAACGTCGCCATCAAGACCTGCGAGGCATTCTGCAACAAAGGCGTGCCGGCCAATACCGCCATCGTTTCTAGCCGAGCCCTCAGCGTGACCCAACCAGGCCTTCACACCTTCACGCTGACGGCGACACAAAGTGACGGCCAGACGGTCAGCGCCAAAGGCAACTTTGAAATCGTGCCGCTGGTGGTGGGCGGGAAAAAGATCAAAAATATCATCATCATGTTGGGCGACGGCATGGGCGCAGCGCAGCGCACGGCGGCCCGCATCGTCGCCGGTGGCTACGCTCAAGGCAAGGTCATTCAACCCTTGGCAATGGACACCTTCCCCGTCACCGGCATGGTCAAAACCGCATCGCTCAACTCGATCGTCACCGACTCTGCG
Source organism: Comamonadaceae bacterium (assembly GCA_947451205.1). Classification (GTDB taxonomy): domain Bacteria; phylum Pseudomonadota; class Gammaproteobacteria; order Burkholderiales; family Burkholderiaceae_C; genus Polaromonas. The sequence continues at coordinate 5,428 of CANFZL010000032.1, read as the reverse complement.
CCCGGCATGAGCGCCTATGCCCTGGGCAACAAAAACAACAACAACGAGCAAGGCGTGTTCCCCGACGACACGCTGGACGCGTTTGACAACCCGCGCATCGAATACCTCAGCGAATACCTGCACCGGACCCAAGGCAAAGCCCTTGGCTTGGTGACCACCGCCGATGTCTTTGACGCAACGCCAGCGGCCAACGCGGTTCACACCAGCAATCGGGGGGCGGGCACCGGCATTGTTGACCAGTACTTGGACGACCGAAAACTCAGCGGCTTGTCCGTTTTGATGGGTGGCGGGCGCAAGTGGTTTTTACCGGCCAGCACGCCCGGTTCAGCCCGCGGCGACAAAACCGACTACGCTTTCTCCAACACCGAGGCGCACACCGCGGACATCGTCAAAGCTTGGGGCGCAGCACCCGGCAGCAAAGACAAAGACCGCAATCTGCTGGCCGACTTTCAAGCCGCAGGTTTTGCCTACGCCGGCAACAAAACCGAGATGGACGCGATCAACAGCCCAAAGACCACGCACTTGCTGGGCCTGTTTTCGCACTCCAACATGAACGTCGCGCTGGACAAAATCGACGGCCGCCGCCAAAAGGGTCAAGGCCTGGGCAATGCCGGCAACAACCGCGTGGTCGACGACTACGGCTTTCCAGATCAACCGATGCTCGACGAAATGACGACCACCGCGCTGCGCGTGTTGGACAAGAAAAAAGAAGGTTTCGTGCTGATGGTCGAAGGCGCGTCAATCGACAAACAAGCGCACGCCATGGACACAGAACGCTGGTTGCTGGATACGATTGAGTTCGACCGCGCTGTGAAACTGGCCCAAGCCTTTGCCGCCAAACGCGGTGACACGCTGGTCATCGTGACGGCTGACCACGAATGCGCGGGTGTGGCGCTGATCGGCGGCTCGATCGTCAGCGACGCCCGCTTGCAAGAGTTGGTGCGCGAAGGCGGTCCGGCTTTGCGCGACAAAACCGTCGGCATTTACGAAACCGCTGGTTTCCCAAAATACCGCATCGCTGCAGACGGCTACCCGGAAACCACCGACATTGACCACCGTTTGCTGGTAGCTTACGGTGCCAACTCGGACCGCTTTGAAGACTACCGCACGAACCTGCTGCCAGTGCAGGACAGTCAACAACCTTTCGTCAAAACACAACCACTGGTGGCTTACCCGGCCGACCCCAGCCAGCGCGATGCCGAGGGCAAGTTCATGATCACAGGCCAGGTGCCGGGCAACAGCGCGGTGCATACCGCCAGCGACATCCCACTGTCGGCTTTCGGTCCGGGCGCGTATTCGTTCACCGGCGTGATCGACAACACTGATGTCTTCTTCAAGCTGGCTCAAGCCGCTGTCAAAGGTGTCGTGCTGCCGGCTGGACTGCTGGTCGCGAAGAAGAAATAAAAGTCATCTTCAACAACCTTCATTTGGCTATGAAAAAACTGTGCCGTCTAGGCTGGCTGAGTCTTGGCCTTTTGGCCGCGTTCGCAGCGCAGGCCCAGCCCTTCAGTTTCGTGGCCTTGGGCGACTTACCTTACGGCGATGAAACTCGGGCTTTCCCGGCATATCGGGCGTTGATCAGCAGCATCAACAAAATGCAGCCACCTTTTTCAATTCACGTGGGTGATATCAAGTCGGGATCGACGCGGTGCTCGGATCAAGAGTCCGTTGCGCAAGTGGGGCACTTCAATTTGTTTGAAACCGCCGTTGTCTACACGCCAGGAGACAACGAATGGACGGACTGCCACCGTGCCAATAATGGTGCCTACGAACCACAAGAGCGCTTGCATGCATTGCGCAAACGTTTCTTCACGCTCGGTCAGTCTTTGGGCAAGGTTCCTCTGCAGTTGCAGAACCAATCCACATTGGAGTCTGTGCACGCTCAATTTATTGAGAATCAGCGTTGGCTTCATCAGCAGGTGCTTTTCGTGACCTTGCACATCGTTGGCAGCAACAATAATTTCGAGGTGCGTGATCCCTCTGCAGTGGCGGAATTTTTTGAGCGTGACAAGGCCAATGTGGCGTGGATTCGCGATGCCTTTGCCTTGGCGCAGCAGTCTTCGGCCAAGGCCATTGTGTTCGCCATGCAGGCTGATGTGTTTGAAAGCAAGTCCAATTGGGAGGACTTTCCGGGTCACTCGGGCTTTCGAAACAGCATCGGCAACACCTTACTGCCGCTGGCAGCAGAGTCGGCTGTCCCGGTGCTGTTGATTCATGGCGACAGCCATGTGTTCCGCTTTGACCAGCCTTTCACTTTAGAAAAAAAGCCGTTGAAGAACCTGACCCGTCTGGAGGTGCCAGGCGCAAGTGACGTCCGGGCTGTCCACGTCACGGTTGACACACGTCAGCGTATGCCGTTCTCTGTCCGCTTGATCGAGAGCGATAAATAAGCTGGCCTCGCAGGCCCTGTGCCGCTGCATCCTGCGATGTTGAATTGACATGAAGTTGACATGACGCTGTCAAATAGGCGCAGCACACTGACCCACACTGGATGACGCTGTTCGGCATCCAGCGATTTAAAAAAGGGTCGTTGATGTTGTCTTTCTGTTCCATTCAACGCGCAGTTCTGCTGATTGGTTTGAGCGCTGCGCCCTTGCTGGCTGCCGCACAAACCGCCTTTCCGGCCACGCTCAGCGGCCATGCTGTTCTGCCGGCTCAAACGATGATGACGGCGCCCAAAGATGCACCGGCTGATCTGCAGGTCAGCGGGAAATTCACGACCGGCCAGCGGGTCGACAAAATTGGCAGTGTCGAAGGGATGTCTGCAGGCCGCCCAACCGGCGTTTTCTTGCCCTTCAAAGGTCAGCCGGTGCAAGGGCACTCTGGGATCAAACGCATGGCCGACGGCAGCTACTGGCTGCTGACCGACAACGGTGCTGGTTCTAAAGCCAATTCGCCGGACTTCATGCTGTATCTGAACCGCTACAGCGTCGACTTCAAGTCGGGTCATCTCAAGCGACTGGAGACAGTGTTCTTGCATGACCCCGATCGTAAGGTGCCTTTTCGCATCGTTCATGAAGGCAGCAAGCAGCGCTACCTGACAGGGTCAGATTTTGATACCGAGAGCTTTCAGATCGCTGGCGGAGCGCTTTGGATTGGCGACGAGTTCGGGCCGTACCTGATCAAGACCGACCTGAAGGGCAAGGTCTTGGCTGTTTTTGAAACCCAGGTTGACGGCAAGGTTGTGCGCTCGCCTGATCATCCTGCCGTTTTGACGCCTCCTGCGCCTAATGTCGCTGTGAAGTTTCAGGTACGTCGTTCGAAAGGCTTTGAGGGCATGGCGTCTTCCCCTGACGGCAGCAAGCTCTACCCTTTGCTCGAGGGTGCGTTGTGGGATGAAGCCAGCAACGCCTCTGAGACACTGGATGGCAAGCAGTACTTGCGTGTTCTGGAGTTTGACGTGAAGACCGAAAAATGGACCGGCCGACATTGGAAATATGTACTAGAAGCCAACCACCACGCCATCGGGGACTTCAACATGATTGATGCCACCACCGGCTTGATCATTGAGAGGGACAATGGTGAAGGCACGGCCTATAAAGCGTGTCCTGAAACTCAAAAACGCACTGACTGCTTCCATGACTTGGCCAAGTTCAAGCGCGTCTACAAGATTGAGTTGACTGAAGGCAATGTGAGCGGCCCCGTGCGAAAAATTGGCTACATCGATCTGATGTCGATTGCTGATCCGCACAAGTTGGCGCGCAAACCGCTGACAAACGGCGTGCTGACCTTTCCCTTTTTCACCATTGAGAATGTTGATATTGTCGATGCCACTCACATCGTGGTGGGCAACGACAACAACCTGCCGTTTTCCAGCAGCCGTGAGCCTAACAAGGCCGACGATAACGAGCTGATCTTGTTGGAAGTGGGTGAGTTTTTGAAAGCGCACTGATCTGGCTTCGGGATAGAAGGGTTGGAGCCTTTCTACCCCTTGTGCAGTGAGGCCTATTTGAATTGAGGCGTGCAAATTCATCCAATCGAGAACTCAAATTTTTATGCATACGCTTCGAGTTATGACCATCGATGACTACGATGCCGTGGTCGATTTAATGAAGCAGACGCCGGGGGTCTCATTCCGTGATGCAGACTCGCGTGAATCGACGAGTCGATATCTGCAACGCAATCCAGACTTGAGTTTTGTTTGCGAAATTGATTCTCAAATCGCAGGCTGCATCATGTCTGGCCACGATGGACGCCGTGGCTACTTGCAGCATCTCATCGTGCGTCCTACGCATCGCCACAAAGGAATCGCCAAGGCACTGGTCGAAAGTTGTCTCATTGAGCTGGAGTCTTTGGGCATTCTGAAGAGTCATCTTGACGTCTTAAAGACAAACGCATTGGCGCCAGCCTATTGGGCAAGCCAAGGCTGGAAATTACGATCTGATATTCATCGTTACTCATGGGTTCGCTCCGGCCGAGAAAATGCCTAAGCACGCCAGATTTTGACCACCAATAGCTCAGAGAGCCAATCAAATGCAGGATTACTATGCTGCTCGTGCCAGCGAATATGACCGGATTTATTTGAAGCCAGAGCGGCAAGTCAATTTGCGGCACATGGAAGTTTGGTTAACTCAAGTGTTCGCCAAGCGTTCGGTTCTGGAGATCGCGTGTGGTACCGGCTACTGGACTCAGTTCTATGCGCCGGTGGCTGCTGCCGTCGTGGCGCTCGATGGCGCTGAAGAAACCCTGCGTATTGCAGAAGGCCGCCTTCAAGGAACCCATGTTCGGCTCCTTGTGGGTGACGCATACGAGCTTCCTAAGCTTGACGGTCGATTCGACGGCGCCTTTGCTGGCTTTTGGTGGTCGCACATTCCGCTGATGCGAGTTGCTGCGTTCTTGAATGGGCTGCATGCTGCATTACAGCCGGGCGCCAAGATTGTGTTTATCGACAACCGTTTTGTTCCCGGCAGCAGCACGCCCATTTCCAAACCTGATGCGGAAGGAAATACCTACCAGCATCGAGTATTGGAGGATGGATCAATTCATCGAGTTCTCAAGAACTTTCCACGGAGCAAGGAACTACTCGCCGCGGTGGCGCCTCATGCTGAAGCCTGTGAGTACCGTGAGTGGGACTATTTTTGGGCACTGGAATACACGTTGCGTTAGCAATTTTTGGCATCGTATTGACTCGGAAACCAATGTTGAGTTCGGTTGATGATGGCAACCAAGGACAGCATCACCGGAACCTCGACAAGCACACCGACCACGGTGGCGAGTGCTGCGCCTGAGTTCAAACCGAAGAGCGAGATGGCTACGGCCACGGCCAGCTCAAAAAAGTTCGAGGTGCCGATCAGGCAGGCCGGGCCGGCAATGTTGTGCGGCAGTCGCAAAAATTTAGCGCCGGCAAAGCTGATGATGAAAATGCCGTAACTCTGAATGATCAGCGGCACCGCGATCATGGCGATGACCAGCGGCTTGGCAATGATGG
>CANFZL010000031.1 GCA_947451205.1 Comamonadaceae bacterium | reverse complement strand
GTCAGGTAAGTGCCCCAAGGCGTGGTGCCGTTGGCACAGTTGTTCACCGTGCCACGGGTTTGAACACCGGTGGGCGAGTACTTGGTTTGCAGCAACGGACTCAGACTCGCCGGACCACTCGCCGGACCACTGAGATCCATCACGGTAGCAGCGGTGATGCGGCGATTGAAGCCCGACAGCTTGTTGACGGAGACATTGCCCGATGTCCTCAGCACGTCGATCACCGACACGCCATGGGCGTTGACCTCCTTGTCGATCTGCGAAACAACGCGAGCGGTATTGGAGAAACCGATACCAACTTCGCCGCTGGTGTGCAAGAAAATCTGCGTGATGTTCTCGTGGTTCATGACCAGCAGGCCACGGGTCGAATTGTTGAGATCTTTGTCCGTACCGGCGCTGTTCAGGCCAAAATAAGCCATGCCGTCATGATGATCACCGGCTCGGAAGTCAAAGCTGGCCGCCGTGTCGGTACCATCGTTCGCATAGGCGGGCGTCGCTGAGTTGATCGGGTCGCCCAAGCGGTACAGCACAGTGGAGGTGTAGCCTGTCGGCAGGGTCACGACGTCATTGAGGTTCTTGGCAACGGCCGTGAAACCTAGTTTGAAGGATGTGTCAACTGGGCCACTGACGATGCTGTCACTGCCTCCGCAGGCGGTCAGACCCATCCCCATGAAACCCGTAGCGGCCAAACCGATACCACCTTTAAACAGGCTGCGGCGGGCAAGACGCGCATCTAATACGTCGGCAAAGCCACGATTACCAGAATCATTTTTAGACAGGTCATCTTGTCCATTAGGTGAATCCGGATGATTTTTGGTGTGAGACATCTACAGCCCTTAAGCACTAGTTAAAAACCTAGTTTGCTTTCGAAATATGTAAATATGATTACAAAGCTCTAGCTACATGACACCGAAGCCAAAATAATTTGAACTTACCGTTCTATGGCTTGTCAAGTTCCGGCAAATCCAGTTGTACCTGCCTACTTGAAGATTTCAAAATGGCTTGCTTGGCTGAAACAGAATCGAGCGTCAAGCCGTCTTGCAAGGTCTGCCCGACACGGTAAGCCTTGGGCCATTGATCATCCGTAGAAATCAATGCACTGCCTTGTCCTGACGCCGATGAAATCACACCCAACAGTTTGAACTGACTGCCGATTTGGGGCTGTTGAATTATCGAGGGGGCTGCATGCCCCAAGGCGCGAGCCACGGACGCACTGATATCTTGAGGCGAGTCAGCCAATGAAATACGTGCAGCGATCACCGGCGGCGCAAGGGGTGTCGACAGCTGTAGACACCAAAAAACCACACTTGCTGCAGCCCCGGCACCCACGCATGCAGCCATGGCTTTGGGCAACCATTCTTTGTTCTTATTTAGTACAGGAGGTGAGTTGGCAATCGACATGCTCAGATTATGATTCATGACATGCACAATAAAGTTTTACACAGCTCTCGCCTTCAACGTGGCTTCACTCTGATTGAACTCATGGTTGTGCTGGCCATCATCGGCGTTCTGGCCGCGCTGATTGTGCCCAATGTGCTGAGTCGCGCCGATGACGCCCGCGTCACCGCCGCCCGCACCGATGTGGGCAATCTGATGCAGGCGCTCAAACTTTACAAGCTCGACAACCAGCGCTTTCCAAGCGGCGACCAAGGTCTGAACGCCTTGGTCGCCAAGCCGACAACCGAACCGGTGCCAGGCAACTGGAAACCCTACTTGGACAAAATGCCCAATGACCCTTGGGGTCGACCTTATCAATACATGAACCCGGGCATCAAAAGTGAAGTCGATGTGCTGTCCTTTGGCGCAGACGGCCAGTCGGGCGGTGAAGGCAACAATGCAGACCTTGGCAGCTGGCAGTAAGCCCCTGCCAGCCACTGCCAACGGTTTCACGCTCTTGGAGTTATTGGTGGTGGTCGCACTGATCGCCATCGCTACAGCCGTTGTTAGCCTGTCTTTGCGCGACAGCGCACAAAGCACTCTGGAACGTGATGCCCAGCGCCTAGCCAGTTTGCTGGAAACTGCCCGGGCCCACGCGCGGGCCAATGGTGTGCCTGCGCAGTGGCGCACCAACTCTCAAGGCTTTTCTTTTGAGGGCTTGCCCCGCAGCAATTTGCCCACAATGTGGCTGGCCGACACCACTCGCGCCTACGTGGCAGCCCCCATCTTGCTCGGACCAGAGCCCTTAATTGGCCCGCAAGCGGTGGCCTTGAGTCACTCGGCCCATGCGGGTCGCACGCTGTGGGTAGTCACCGATGGTCTGCGCCCTTTTGCCGTGCAAAGCACCCCACACAACCCCGCACTTGCGCAGCGCCAGCCATGACATTTGGCACACGAAGCAGCAGGCAAAGCGGCTTCACATTGATTGAAGTACTGGTGGCGCTGGGCATTGTGGCCATTGCACTGATGGCCGGGCTCAAGGCCACGGGTTCGCTCAGCCGAAACGCCGAGCGGCAAACCGCGGCTATGCTGGGGCAAATTTGCGCCGAAAACGAGTTGATCCGCCTGCGGTTGCAGAGGCAGTTGCCGGACACCGGCAACACCCAGATCGAATGCCTGCAAGCGGGGCAAGCTTTGCAAGTGAATTTATCGGTACGCCCCACGCCCAACCCGAACTTTCGCCGCGTCGACGCCCGTGTGCTGGCGCAAGGCGAGTACGTGCTGCAACTGTCCACTCTGATGGGGCGCAACTGATGCAGCAGCGACTCAAACAAAAGCAAATAGGCTTCACGCTGATCGAAGTGATGGTGGCCATCAGCGTGATGGCACTGATGACCCTCTTGGCTTGGCGCGGCATTGACGGCATGCTGCGCACGCAAAGCGGTTTGCAAGAGCGCAGCGACAGCATTCGCACCCTGCAATCAGGCTTGGCTCAATGGCAAACCGACCTAGACCAGCTGGCCGAATTACAAGGAAGCCCCAGCTGGGACTGGGACGGCAAGGTGCTGCGGCTGACGCGCCGCTCGGCCATGAGCCAAGACGTGCACGTGGTGGCCTGGACTTGGCGCAGCGACGCGTCACGCACAGGCGGTGGAGATTGGCAGCGCTGGCAATCGGCCCCCATGCGCCTGCGCAGTCACTGGCAGTCGGCTTGGGAGCTCGCCCGCCAATGGGGCCAAACCCCAGACGACAGCACGCGTGCCGGGCATATCAACATCCACCCTCTGACCAGTTGGCAGCTATTTGTGCACCGTGGCGGCAGTTGGGCCAATCCCTTGTCGAGTGACGCCGTGACGCCGGTTGGACAAAACGCCGCCACTGCAACGCCCGGCAGCACCCTTCCCGACGGGGTGCGTCTGGTGCTGAATCTGCCCAACGGACCGGCAGGCGTAGGACTGCTGACGCTCGACTGGATACGTCCGACGTTTTCGGGGTCTACACCATGAAGCACTCCGAGCGTGGTGCCGCCCTACTCACGGCCATGCTGACGGTGGCTCTGGTGGCAACGCTCGCATCTGCCGCGCTGTGGCAGCAATGGCGGCAGGTGGAGATCGAAATGGCTGAACGCGGCCGGAGCCAGACCGCTTGGCTGATGACGGGTGCCCTCGACTGGACTCGCCTGATCTTGCGCGAAGACGCGATCTCAGCCCAAAGCGGTGCAACAGACCATCTCGGCGAGCCTTGGGCACTGAACGTACAAGAGTCCAAGTTGTCTACCTTTTTGTCACAAGACCAACAGTGGCAAGAAGGCGATGCCGAAGTCTTCTTGTCAGGTCGGATCACTGACGCCCAGTCGCGCCTGAACGTCATGAACCTGATCGACAGCGGCAAAGTATCGGTCCCGGCAGTGCGGATTTTTGGCCGCTTGTTTGAGCGACTGAACCTGCCCGAGCAAGAACTGCAAATGCTGTCGCAGCAGTTGCTGGCCGCAGCAGAGGCGCAAAAAATGCCTGCCCAAGACCCTTCGGTAATCCCCTTGATGCCGCAACAAACCAGCCAGCTGGTCTGGCTGGGCTTGAGCCCTAGCACTTTGGCCGCATTGGATAACTTCATCACGCTGCTGCCCGAGCCCACAGCGGTGAATCTGAACACAGCCCCCGCCGAAGTGCTGATGGCCAGTTTGCCCGGACTGGATCTGGCCGCTGCCCGGCAGCTGGTGCAACTGCGCGAACGTGGGCATTGGGCCACGCTGGAAGCTGCACGCTTAGCGATGGGCCCGGCGGGCGCCGAGCTGCAAGAATCCCAGCACAGCGTGCAAAGTCGCTATTTCGAGGTACTCGGCCGTATGCGCATCGACAACGTGGTTCAGCAAGACCGGGCACTGGTCAAGCGTGATGGGTCGCAGGTCAACATGTTGTGGCGCGTACGCAGTCACAGAGACGCCATAAACGCTCACTAAAATGAATTCTTTATGCGTACATTGATTGTTCAACTGCCTTTAGGCGCGTCTTCCCCAAGCACGAGCTATCCGCATGCCATTTTGCAGACCGACACAGCCACGCCTGTGGTGACGCTGCAATGGGCCGTCGCCAGCTTATTGCCAACCACCGATCGCCAAACCGATGTGGTGGCGCTGGTGCCAGCGCTTGCGCTGTCATGGCATCAAGTCGACTTGCCTGCGGGGCTGCACAAGCAACCTGCCCGACTCAAAGCCGCTTTAGAAGGCCTGCTCGAAGAACGTGTGCTCGACGAAACAGCGACCCTGCACATGGCACTGGCCCCTGACTGGAAACACTCGGCACAGCCCTGGGTGGCCGTCTGTGACCGCCAGTGGCTGAGTAGCCACTTGCAGTTGCTAGAGGCTGCAGGCCTGACGGTGCACCGCATCGTGCCCGAGCTGGCACCCGTCTCAGAGACTTCGCGTCTGCATGCCTTGGGTGATGCCGAGCAAGGCTGGCTGTGGTGTAGCCAGACCGGTCGTGGCTTATGGGGACTGCCTCTGCAGGCCGTGCCCCCCAACGGTGAAGGCCTGGGGCTTTCTGACGAAGAACGCAGCCAGACCGAAGTGCTGGCCGAGCCCGCCGTCGTCGCGGCCATGTCGGAGCGCCTGGGCATGCAGACCCAGTTGATGGCTCCAAACCAGCATTGGCTGGCGGCTCTGACCAGCGGCTGGGACTTGGCGCAGTTTGAATTTCAGGCCAACGCACACAGCCGCCGTCTCAAAATCTGGCAGCGTGCAGCCAATCAATTGAGGCATCACAGTCGCTGGCGGCCTGCGCGCTGGGGTCTCTCGCTGGTGCTGGCCAGTCAGCTGCTGGGCCTCAATGCCTGGGCATGGAAAACACGCGCCGACTGGCAAACCCAGCAACAGTCTTGGACTCACATATTGCAAGAGACTTTCCCGCAAATACGGGTGGTGGTGGACGCCCCGCTGCAGATGGCCAGAGAAGTGGTCAGCCTGCGCCAAAGCTCGGGCCAGCTGGCAGCACACGACCTAGAAGCGATGCTCGGCACGCTGGGCCAAGCACTGCCCACTGGCGTGGCCGCGCCACGCCAGTGGCAGTACCAGCCAGGACAACTGCAACTGCAGAATTTAGAACTCAGCGTGAGTGAACAAGACGCCTTGCGCCAATCGCTCAGTGCCAAAGGCTACCAATGGCGCGCCCAAGGTCAGACTTGGCTCATGACGCTGCGAGAGGCACAGCCATGAGCCCGTTGATGCAAAAACTGCAACCGATGATGACCGCCCTGCACAGCGTTTGGCAGCGACGCACATACCGAGAGCAGCAACTTCTCAGCGCAGGTGCCGCAGTTTTTGTATCAGTCCTGTTGTGGAGTACGGCCATCGCCCCCGCGCTAAGTACTTGGCGCGAAGCGCCCACTCGCCAGGCGGTGCTGGATTTACAAAGCAGCCAAATGCAAGAACTCAGGGAACAGGTCCAAGCGCTGAAAAAACCATCAGTGATCACCCGAACCGAGGCCATCCAATGGCTTGAGGCCAACATTCCGAAAAGTTTGGGGAAGGACGCGAAATGGAGTCTGCAGGGCGAACAACTGAGCCTGAGCCTGTCGAGCACGCCTGCAGATCAACTGGCCACATGGCTAAGCCAAGCACGTGAACAGGCTCAAGTCTTGCCTGCTAAAGCACAGCTGCAGCTAGTCGGCGACAGCACTGCGCGCATCAGTGGGACTTTCATCTTAAGACTGCCTTGAGCCGCTTGATCCAACCCGCTCGCCAGCGCCTCAGCCGTTCAGCCGCCCCTTGGCGCTGGGCTTGGCTGGGCGCGGGTCTTGGGCTGGTGGCCGCCGTGCTGGTCTGGGCACCAGCACGCTGGTTGATCTGGGGCGTGACACAAGCCAGCCAAGACCGGGTGTTGCTGGAGTCGGCCAGGGGAAGCGTCTGGCGTGGCTCAGCACAGCTCGTGCTCAGCGGGGGCCAAGGCAGCCGCAACGCACAAGCGCTGCCAGGCCGTATCCACTGGCAGATCGAACCCGGTTGGCTGTCGTCGCGCCTTCGGCTGCAAGCCGACTGCTGCATGAGCAGCCCTGTACAGCTGCTCATGCATGTCGGTCTGTCGAATGTAGATCTGCAGTTCGAAGCACACCGTTCGCAGTGGCCAGCAGCCTTGCTCAGCGGTTTGGGTGCTCCTTGGAACACCCTGCAACCCGAAGGACATCTGCAGTTACGCACCGAATCCTTGGGCTTGCAATGGGCCGTCGGTCGACTGCAGATGAAAGGCTTGGTCGAGCTGCAAGCACAAGACATGTCTACCCGGCTGAGCACCCTCAAGCCCATGGGCAGCTACCTAGTGCAACTGCGCGGTACACCCCAAGGCAGCCCGACGCCTGAGCTGATCCTCAGCACCATCCGCGGCCCCTTGCAGCTTTCGGGGCAAGGGCAATGGGTTGGTGCGCGTTTGCGATTCACCGGCGAAGCCAGCGCCGACGAGGGCAGCGAAAGTGCCTTGTCTAATTTACTCAACATCATCGGCCGCCGCCAAGGCGCGAGCAGCCTGCTTTCTTTTTGACAACCCATGCACACACCACGCTTTTTCACCCCATCTCACCTATCAGCCATCGCTGTGGCCATTGCTTGCTGGGGGCCGCCGGGCTGGGCACAAAGCACCGGCAACAAAGCGTCCACACCCAAAGAACCTGTCACGCTGAACTTTCAAAATGCCGAAATCGACGCCGTAGCCCGCACACTGGCCACGCTGTCCGGCTACAACGTCGTGCTGGACCCCCGCGTCAAGGGCACCATGACACTGGCTAGCACCGTGCCCATCACGCCTGCACAAGCCCTGCGTCTGTTCGCCTCGCAGCTCCGCACCCAAGGATTTGCATTGGTTGAATCGGCAGGCCTTTACACCGTGGTGCCTGAAGCCGAAGCCAAGTTGCAGAGCGTTGCGGTGTCGGCAGGCGCTGTACCCGCCGGCAGCGGGCAAATCGTCACCCAGATATTTCGGCTGAACCACGAAAACGCCATCAATCTGGTGCCGGTTTTGCGCCCACTCATCAGCCCCAACAACACCATCAACGTGAACCCGGGCACCAATGCGCTGGTCATCACCGACTATGGAGACAACCTGCAACGTCTCGGCCTGATCATCGCAGCGCTGGACGTGGCCAATGCCACGGGCGTGGAGGTGATCCGCCTCAACCACGGCATCGCGGGCGATCTGGCGCCGATGGTGCAGCGCCTGATCGATTCGGGCGCTGCAGCCGGAATCCCTGCGGCACAAGGACAAACCGACACGTCATTCAGAACCACCGTACTGGCAGAGACGCGGACTAACTCGCTGATTGTCCGTGCCGCCAACCCTGCGCGTTTGGCACTGACGCGCTCATTGGCCGAACAACTGGACCAACCCAACGCGACCGGGGCCGGGGCAGCCAGCGGCAACATCCATGTGGTGTATCTGAAAAATGCCGACGCCACTAAATTGGCGACCACTTTGCGCGCAGCCATGTCCGCACAGGGCAGCAATGCAGCTTCCGGTTCGCTCAGCTCACCGGTCAGCTCGCTTGCCCAAGGTAACGGCTTCGGAACCTCCGGAACCACTCTAGGCGCAAGCAGCACGGCCACTCAGCCGTCCACGGGCGGGCAAATCCAGGCAGACCCGGCTACCAACGCGCTGATCATCACCGCACCAGAGCCGCAATACCGTCAACTGCGATCAGTTATTGACATGCTAGACCAACGCCGCGCGCAGGTGTTTGTGGAAAGCCTGATCGCCGAAGTCAGCGCCGACAAAGCGGCCGAGTTTGGCGTGCAGTGGATGAGCGGCACAGGCACCAACGGCAGCACAGTCGGCCTTTTGGGTACCAACTTTGCCGTGGGCGGCGCCAATTTGCTAACGCTGGCCGCAGGCGCTGCCGCTGGCAGTGTGACGCCTTCCACCGGCCTCAACATCGCGCTGGGCCAAAAACGCAACGGCATGTTGGCGCTCGGGGCGCTCGCCCGCTTTCTTCAATCCAATGGTGATGCCAATGTCCTGTCCACACCCAACTTGCTGACGCTGGACAACGAAGAAGCCAAGATCGTGATTGGCCAAAATGTACCCTTTGTCACGGGCCAATACACTGCCAATAACAGCAGCAGCGGCGCGGTCAATCCATTCCAAACTATCGAGCGCAAAGACGTCGGACTGACGCTTCGGGTCAAGCCGCAAATCAGCGAAAGCGGCACCGTCAAGCTGCAAATCTTTCAGGAAGTCAGCAGCATCGACCGCACAAGCTCCTCCACCTCAGGCCTGATCACCAACAAGCGCTCCATCGAGTCAAGCGTGTTGGTGGAAGACGGCTCCATCGTGGTGTTGGGCGGATTGCTGCAAGACGACACCAGCAACAGCCAAGAAAAAGTACCCGGCCTGGGCGACTTGCCGATCTTTGGCAACCTGTTCAAGTCCGAAACACGCAGCCGCAGAAAAACCAACTTGATGGTGTTCTTGCGGCCCGTGGTGGTGCGCGACGGTGCAGCCACCGAAGCCTTGTCGCTGGGCCGCTACGAGCAAATGCGAATGAACCAGCAAGTCTTTCAGCCTGTCGCCACGGACGCATTGCCCTTGTCCGGCTCTGCGGTGTTGCCGCCGCTCGGCGCAGCACTTCAGACCACCGGGCCATGAGCCCGTCATGACTCTCACCATGCGCCACCCCCTGCCCTACACTTTTGCCCGCACGCACCGCTTGCTGCTGGAAGACGACGGTCAGCGGCTGAATTTGAGCTTGTGTGAAGAAAGTGACCGTTCTGCCCTGTCTGAAGTGACTCGAAAATTCGCAGGTCAAGACCTGCAGCTGCAGTTCAGCTCGAGCGCTGAACTGGCGCAACGCATTAACCAAGCTTACTCAGGCGGACAAGCCAACAGCTCATCCACCGCTGCGGCGGTGGTGAACGAGGTCGAATCTGAGGCCGATCTCTCGCGCATGATGCAAGATCTGCCTGCGGTGGAAGACCTGCTTGAGGCCAGCGACGACGCCCCGATCATCCGCATGCTCAATGCCCTGCTCACACAAGCGGCGCGTGATGGTGCCAGCGACATCCACATCGAGCCGTATGAGCGCCACTCAAGTGTGCGTTTTCGCATCGACGGCACGCTGCGCGAGGTGGTGCAACCCAATCGTGCGCTGCATGCCGCACTGATTTCGCGCCTGAAAATCATGGCCGTACTCGACATCGCCGAAAAACGGTTGCCGCAAGACGGTCGCATCAGCCTGCGTTTGGGCAGCCGTGCAGTCGATGTGCGCGTGTCCACCTTGCCCAGTGCGCACGGTGAACGCGCTGTGCTGCGCCTGCTTGACAAAAGCGAAGCGCGCCTGACCTTGGAAGCCGTCGGCATGCAAGGCGAAGTTTTGCAGCAGGTGAGCCAGTTGATCAGCCAACCACATGGAATTTTGCTGGTGACCGGCCCCACGGGTTCAGGCAAGACCACCAGTCTCTACGCAGCGCTTCAGCGGCTAGACGCCACGCGAAACAACATCATGACGGTCGAAGACCCCATCGAATACGAGCTTTCTGGCGTCGGCCAAACCCAAGTCAACGCGAAGATCGACCTGACGTTTGCCAAAGCCTTGCGGGCCATCCTGCGACAAGACCCTGACGTCATCATGATCGGTGAAATTCGAGATTTTGAAACTGCGCAGATTGCGATCCAGGCATCCCTCACGGGCCACTTGGTGCTGGCCACGCTGCACACCAATGATGCCACCAGCGCAGTGACGCGCCTGACCGACATGGGGGTTGAGCCCTTCTTGCTGAGCTCGTCTTTGCTCGGCGTTTTGGCTCAGCGACTGGTGAGAAAAAACTGCACCACCTGCCATGGTGCAGGCTGCCAGGCCTGCGGCCACACCGGCTATGCCGGGCGCACCGGCATCTTTGAGCTACTGACAGCCAGCGACGAGATCCGTACCCAGATCCACAACCGAGCGGCTGAAGCAGATCTGCGCGCCACCGCATTGCGCCAAGGCATGGTACTGATGCGCCACGATGGCCAACGCCTGGTTGACGCCGGCATCACCAGTGCGGAAGAGTTGCTGCGCATCACTCGGGAATGATCTCAAGCTATGCCCGCCTACCGTTTTGAATCTCTGCAAGCCGATGGCGTCACACGCAAAGGTGTGCTTGAAGCAGACAGCCTGAAGTCTGCCCGAACACAACTGCGCTCTCAGTCCCTGGTGCCCTTGACGGTTGAAGCCATTGCTTCCGGCTCAACAGAAAGCGCTGAAACGGCGCAGCCTTGGTGGCAGCGATCTATAGGCAACACGCGCGCTTTCAGTACCAGCCAGCGCGCGGTCTGGACAAGGCAACTGGCAGGATTGGTGAGCAGTGGCTTGCCGATTGAACGGGCGCTGTCTGCATTGACTGAAGAGTCAGAGCACGACAAGCAACGCCACCTGATGGCGGCCATCCGGGCAGAAGTGAACTCAGGCAGCAGCCTTGGCCGGGCCTTGGCCATGCACCCTGGCGAGTTTCCGGCGATTGACAGGGCCGTCATCGCCGCAGGCGAAGAAAGTGGCCACTTGGGTGATGTGCTGAACCAGCTTGCCAATGACCTGGAAGAGCAGCAAAACTTACGAGAAAAGCTCCTGAGCGCAGCCTTGTACCCCGCCATCGTGAGTCTGGTGGCCTTGGCCATTGTGATTTTTTTAGTCACCTCCGTAGTGCCGCAGGTCGCCGGTGTGTTTGCGGGCACCAAACGCCAACTGCCCATGCTCACCGTGGCCATGCTGGCCATCAGTGACTTTGTTCGCCACTGGGGTTGGCTGGCCCTTTTGTTGTGTGCGGCCGGCGTGACCGTATTCAGGATGGCTTTAAAGAAAACCGCCATACGCCTGCGTTTTGACGCCGCTTGGCTGCGACTGCCGGTGATCGGTCGCCTGTCACGGGGTTACAACAGCGCCCGCTTCGCCTCCACCTTGGCCATGCTCACAGCCGCTGGCGTGCCCATCCTCAAATCCCTACAAGCCGCAGCCGACACCCTTTCAAACCAAGCCCTGCGCGCCGACGCACTGGAAGCCTTGGTACGTGTGCGCGAAGGCGCACCACTGGGCACGGCACTCGCACAAAATGCCCGCTTTCCAGGCCTGCTGTCCATGTTTGCGCGGCTGGGCGAGCAAACAGGCCAGCTGCCAGTGATGCTGCAACGGGCCGCAACGCAACTGTCAACAGAAGTGCAGCGCAGAGCCATGGCCCTGGCCACAGTGCTGGAGCCTTTGCTGATCGTGGCCATGGGCGGCATGGTCATGCTGATCGTGCTGGCAGTGCTGATGCCGATCATGGAGTTGAACCAATGGGTGAAATAAGTTGCCAAAACATATCCTGAAACGCTAGTGACTTTGACGCGGAGACAACGCGTTCTTCAAGCGTGTATGGATAAGTTCAACCCAGCACCCCATGAATCGAAGACCGCAACCAGACATGCGCAGGGTCTTTTTGGAAGCGCTGATGCCAAATCAAATGCACATCAATGACCGGTGGTTTGATGGGGATTTCGACCAGCTTGATGTTTCCGTGAGCGACGAAAAACTGCGCTAAATCGCTTGGCACAGTGGCCACCAAGTCCGAACTTTCAACGATCGGCAACAGGCTGACGAAGTGCGAGAGTTCGACCACAACGCGCCGCTTCAAGCCCTTTTGCTGCAAGAACTGCTCAAAGACATGCTCCCGGCCATCGGGCTTGACAACCGCGTGCGAAGCAGCCAAAAACTGCGTTTGCGTCATGCGTGAGCCGATCACCGGATGGCTCTTTCGGACGATGCAAACGTGGCTGTTCTCAATCAACTTTTGCCGATAGAACCCCGGTTTTTCCAGGTCGGGGTAGTAGCCAATCGCCAGCTCGGCAGCACCCGATTCGAGCGCCCCGGCTGCAGCGTGGCGCGGCATGGCCAAGGTGCGCAGATCAATGTTGGGAGCCTGCTCGGCCAACAGTGCCAAGATTCGCGGCAAAAAATTCACCTCGCCAATGTCCGGCATCAAGAGCGTGAAGCTGCGCTGCGCGGTGGCCGGGTCGAAGGTCAAAGGTTGCAGAATGTCTGAGCGAATGATCTCGACCACTTGACGGACAGGCTCATCCAGTTCAAGGGCGCGCGGCGTTGGTTCCATCTGCCAGCCCGAGCGCACAAACAGCGGATCGTTCAACAAAACCCGCAGTCGTGCCAGCGCCGCGCTCATGGCAGGTTGACTCAAATTCAAGGCCTCGGCAGCGCGTGTCACGCTGCGATGTTTCATCATGGCGGAAAACACCACCAGCAAGTTCAGGTCCACACTTTGTATATCCATGGGATGGATTGTATTTATCCAGTGAATCGACTGGCCAAATGATTCAAGCCCTTTTAAACTGCTAAAAAAATGACACCGGCACGCAGTTGAGCGTCGGTGACACACACAGGAGACAAGGTATGACAAGCCCCCGCCAACAGCCCAACAAGCCAACCGCAGTAGCGCGGCCTTGAGTCCCGCGCTCCGCTCACATTGCGCCTGTGGTGTTGACACGCACGCCCATGTGATTCCGTTTGAATTTCCTTCATTTCTGGGTTCAGCTGCGCCATCCGGTTGGCCCAGCATGGCACCGGTAGACGCCTGCCACCGGCAGGTCATCATCGACGGCAAGAACTACCGGACGGTGTCCGACAAATGCTGGAGCTCGTCACGCCGCTTGGCTGACTTTGCGGACATGAGCTTGGCTTTGCAGGCTATTTCACCGATGCCTGAATTGTTGTCGTACTGGCTCAAAGCCGCAGACGCTGCGGTGCTGGTGCGCTACCTGAATGACCAGATCGCAGCCATGGTGGCAGAGTCCGGCGGCCAGTTGATTGGCTTGGGCGCCGTGCCGCTGCAAGACATTGATCTGGCGATCAAAGAACTCGAGTACCTGCACAGAACCCCTGGCTTCGCGGGCGTCGAAATTGGCAGCAACATCAACGGCATGGTGGTTGGCGACCTGCGGCTAGACCCTTTTTTTGAAGCGTGCGAAGCGCTGAACATGGCGGTTTTTGTGCATGCCTTGCGGCCGACGGGCATGGATCGCTTGGTGGGCCCGCCGCCGCTTCAGCAGGTGCTCGCCTACCCGACTGATGTCGGCTTGGCCGCAGCCTCTGTGCTGACCAGCAACTTGATCTTGCGTCGGCCCCGTCTGCGCATGGCTTTCAGCCACGGCGGCGGCACTTTGGCGATGTTGCTGCCGCGACTGGAGCAAGCCATGAGCGTGTTTCCGGCACTGCGTGAATCAGTGCTGCACTCGCCTACCGCCCAAGCGCGTCAATTTTTCTACGACACCTTGGTCTTTGACGAGACCACGCTCAAGCATCTTGTGCACTGCTTCGGCGACACGCAACTCATGATCGGCACGGACTACCCCTTTAACTTTCATGACGATCAACCGGTCGCCCGGCTAGAAGCTGCTTCGCTGGCACCTGACGCACTGCAAAGAATGGTTGAAGGCAACGCCAGACGATTTTTAGGTCTGCCATCAATGACCCCCTCCGACTCCAACCCAAGGCCACCCACCCCATGACCCATGCTTCTTCTCGCATCAGCGCCTTGCGCAGCGTCGCCTTCAATGTGCCTGACCTCGCCTTGGCTGAAGATTTTTACACCCGCGTTTGGGGCCTGAGCGTGTCAGCACGCGAAACCGGTGCGCTGTACCTGCGCGCCACCGGCGCTGACCACCATGTGCTGGCTTTGCACCAGCACAACGGGCCGGCGCAAATACGCTGCGTCACGCTCAGGGCCCGCAGCTTGCTAGCCCTGCAACAGGCAGCGACAGCAGCGCTGTCAGCAGGTGGCCGTGTGGTGCAAGCCTTGGCTGAACTGAACAGCCCCGGCGGTGGCACAGGCGTGTCGATAGCAGACCCCGACGGGCGCGTGTTTCAGCTGGTCTTTGGCGATGCCTTGCACGCGGACGCCTCAGTGCAGCCCGATGCGCCGATTCGCTTGGCGCATGCCGTTCTCAACAGCCACGACGTCGAGGCGTCTCGCGTTTTCATGGAACAGGTGCTGGACTTCTCAATGGCCGACCGGACCCGCATCATGGCCTTCATGCGTTGCAACAGCGACCACCACAGCATTGC
>CANFZL010000030.1 GCA_947451205.1 Comamonadaceae bacterium | reverse complement strand
TCAACGCATTTTGGTCATACCTGCTGGCCATCACCATCATCGGCGGCATGAAGATGGGCATCTTCACGCCCACTGAGGCGGCCGTGGTGGCCGTGGTGTATTCCCTTTTTGTGGGCTTGTTCATCTACCGCGAGATCAAATTCAAAGATCTGTTTCAGCTGGTTCTGAATGCAGCCAAGACGTCTTCCGTGGTGATGTTCTTAGTTGCTGCGGCCCTGGTGTCCGCATGGCTGATCACGGTGGCCAATATTCCTGCGCAGATCGTCACCTTGATGGAGCCCTTCATGGGTAACCAGATGCTGCTCATGACCATGCTCATGCTGATGGTGCTGGTGGTCGGAACTGCTTTGGACTTTGCCCCGACGGTGCTGATCCTAACGCCGGTGCTGATGCCGCTGGTACGTCAGGCTGGTATTGACCCGGTCTACTTCGGCGTGCTGTTCATCATCAACAACGCCATTGGTCTGCTCACGCCGCCGGTGGGCACAGTCCTCAACGTCGTCTGCGGGGTGGGCAAGATTCCGATGCACGAAGTCATCAAAGGCGTTTGGCCCTTTCTGTTGTCGCAAGTGGTGGTGATGGGCTTGCTGATCGTTTTTCCGCAAATGGTGCTGGGCCCCCTGCACTGGATGCTTCGCTTGTGAAGGTCTGACCATGTCCAACGTCCTGGATTCCTTTCGCCTGCCTGGCCGGCGCGCCCTCATCACCGGCTCGTCCAGTGGCATCGGTCTGGCCTTGGCGCGGGCGCTGGGGCAGGCCGGCGCCGCCCTGATCCTCAATGGGCGCAACGCTGACAAACTGCAAGCGGCTGCCGAAACCCTGCGTTCTGAAGGACTTACCGTCAGCACGGCAATCTTTGACGTAACCGATTCAGACGCTGTTCGCCAGAGCATTGACGCGATCGAAGACAGTCAAGGCAGCATCGATATTTTGGTGAACAACGCGGGCATGCAGATACGCAATCCGCTGCACGAATTCGTTGACGCCGACTGGCACACCTTGATGAAGACGAATCTCGACAGCGTCTACTTTGTCGGCAAAGCAGTCGCGCAAAAAATGATTCCGCGAGGCTACGGCAAGATCATCAACATCTGCTCGGTACAAAGCGAACTGGGTCGGCCGGGCATTGCGCCCTACACGGCGAGCAAGGGCGCCGTCAAAATGTTAACCAAAGGCATGGCCATCGATTGGGGTCCCCATGGCATCACAGTCAACGGGCTGGGCCCGGGCTACTTCAAGACAGAGTTGACCGAAAAACTGGTGGCAGACCCCACCTTCACAGGCTGGCTGGTCGGGCGCACGCCGAGCCGTCGCTGGGGCGATGTCCAAGACTTGGGCGGGGCGGCGGTCTTTCTGGCCAGCGACGCCTCATGTTTTGTCAACGGTCATATTTTGTATGTCGATGGCGGCGTCACTGCGACCCTCTGAAGAGTCCCCGGCCTGACGCTTAGCGCGCTTTTTTCACCGGTCGGGACCAATTCGCAATACTCACCTGCTTGCCACGGGCCACGCTCAGCGCCCCCGGCGCGGTGTCTTTGGTGATGGTCGAGCCACCGCCGATGGTGCCGCCTGCGCCGAGGGTCACAGGCGCGATCAGCACGCAGTTGCTGCCGACGTGCACGTCCGCCTCGATCACAGTGCGGTGTTTGTTGGCACCGTCGTAGTTGGCGGTGATGCTGCCGGCGCCGTAGTTCACGCGTTCGCCCACGGTGGCGTCGCCCAGGTACGCCAGATGATTGGCTTTGGCGCCTTTGGCCAAGGTTGAATTTTTCACTTCGACAAAGTTGCCGATATGCACTTCGGCCCCCAGCTTTGCGCCGGGTCGCAACCGGGCAAACGGGCCGATGAGCGCGCCTGCGCCGACCTCGACGCCGAGCTGTTCGCCATCGATGTGGGTGAACGGATGGATCACCGCGCCTGCGGCAATGCGGGCATTGGCGATCACGCAGTTGGCACCCACGCGCACGCCGTCGCCAAGGCTGACGTGGCCTTCAAAAATGCAGTTGACGTCAATCTCGACATCACGACCGCAGACCAGCTGGCCGCGCACATCCAACCGTGCCGGGTCAGCCAGGCGCGTGCCTTGCTCCATCAGCGCGTCAGCGCTGCGCCGCTGGTAGATACGCTCTAGCTCCGCCAGTTGCACGGGGCTGTTAACGCCAGCGACCTGAGCGGCGTCGGTGATTTGGTGCGCCAACACGGTCAAACCGTCGGCCACGGCAAACTTGACGATGTCTGTCAGGTAGTACTCGCCTTGGGCATTTTGGTTATCCAACCGGCTGAGCCAAGTGCGCAGCAAGCGCGTGGGCACGGCCATGATGCCGCTGTAAATCTCGCTGATTTGGCGCTGCGCCTCACTGGCGTCTTTGTGCTCGACGATGGCTTGCACCTTGCCACCCGCACTTTCTCGTACGATGCGGCCGTAACCGCTGGGGTCCGGCATGGCCAGCGTCAGCAAAGCCAATTTCTCACCCGCGCACAGCGCCAGCAACGCTTGCAAGGTGCTGGCTTGTGTCAGCGGTACATCGCCCGACAAAACCAGCGTGACGCCGTCGTCTGCCAATTGCGGCAGTGCTTGCTGCACGGCATGGCCGGTGCCCAGCTGTGGCTCTTGGCGCACAAACTGCAGGTCAATTGAAGCGGGGGCATCAGCGCTCAGCGCCGTCTCAACCTCAGCCGCGCCGTGGCCGGTGATGACCACTGCTTTTCGCACCGATAACAAGGCAGCGCATTCAATTACATGACGTAACAACGCGCGACCGCCCAAACGGTGCAACACTTTGGGCAAAGCGCTTTTCATCCGTGTGCCCTTGCCGGCGGCCATGATGACGACGTCTATCGGAGTTGCCATGAGATGCCCTGCTTACTTGTCATTGTTTAAAAACCTGCTGAGGATTATCGGCGCAGCTCTGCTCGTTGCAGGGCTGCAGGGTTGCGGCGCGCTACGTCTTGCTTATAACCAAGCACCGCTGGCGACGTACTGGTACTTGGACGACTACATCGACTTCAACGCCGCTCAGCGCCCCCTGATGAAAACGGCATTGAACGACATTCACGATTGGCACCGCCAGACGCAACTACCGCTCTACATCGAGACCTTGCAAAAACTGCAAAGCCACATGCCGACAGATATATCGGCAACGCAGGCGTGTGATCTCTATGCCGAAGTGCAAGAGCGGTTGTTGGTGTCTTTTGAAGGCATGGCTGGACGGCTGACAATGGGTCAGGCCAGTGGCATGCAAGTGATCGTTAGCTTAGATACCGCACAACTGTCACACCTTGAGAAAAAATTTGCAAAAAACAATGCCAAGTACCGCAAAGACTTTGTGGATGGGCCAGCGGCCAAAATGCACGAAAAACGGCTTGACCAAGCCATCTCGCGCGCCGAAATGCTCTATGGCAACCTGACCCACAAGCAAGAGGCGCTCTTAGACGCGCGACTTGACGAATCAGGTTTTGACGGCAACACAGCTTATGCCGAGCGCCTGCGCCGGCAGCAAGATTTGCTGCAAACACTGCGGCTCTTGACCCGCACCCCGGCCAGCACCATGCCGACCCACATGGACGCACCGAACGCAGCCAATTCGCTGGTCAGCGTCCTCACCAACATGGCTATTTCTCCAGACTTGAGTTACCGCAATTACAGCCAAAAAACGCGCCTTCAATTCTGTCAGACGTTTGCTGATTTGCACAACAGCATGAGCCCCGAGCAGCGTCTGAAAGCTTTAGACAAATTGCGCGGCTATGAGCAAGATTTGCGGGTTTTGATGCGTCAGCCTTAAGGCGTCAGCTTCCAGACCAGACCACGCCTTCGTCGTTCAGCAAAGCGTCCAGTGGCACATCGTGCGGCTCGGGTTGCAAGTCAGGCAGCCAGCCGTGGCTGTAACCCAGCCCGACCGTCACCGGCTTGGGTTGCAAGGTGGCCAGCGTCCGGTCGTAAAAACCACCGCCATAGCCTAAACGGAAGCCGCCCGGACCGTAACCAACACAAGGCACAAACAACAAGGTCGGTACGATAACTTCGGTGTCTTTGGGTTTTGGGATGCCGTAGGCGTCTTCTTCCATCGGGCATCCCGGGTACCAAGCATGAAAGGTCAAGGTCTTGTGAACTTTATCGACCACCGGCAGTCCGATCTTGCGGGGCGAGCGGTTCGCCAGACTTTCGGTCACGATTTGTGTGCCACCGTCCGGAGTCAACGGCTTGTTGGACTCAAACAACTCGCCGAGCATGGCGTCTTCTTGCCAGCGGTAAAGTGCCGGCAAAGGGTCAAACTCACCTTTGATCGGCCAATAAGCACCAATCACGGCATCCGGACGGCCGACCAGCCAGATCCGCATGACCCGCTGTAACAAGTCGGCGCGCTGTAGGCGATCCGGCAGGTTCAAACGTTGATCGATGAGTCGTTTACGCGCAGTTAATTTGTCCATAATCTCCCGATGCTATCGAAATTTATTTACACAGCGGCTTTGACGGCTGTCACGAGCTCTTTATTTGCACTGCCGGCGTTGGCTCAAAGCACGCCAGCCGTGGTGCTGACGCGTGCCGACGACACCGTTTTAGAGATGGGCCAAGCCTTCAGGCGCGGCGACAAAGCCCGCTTGACCGCCTTGCTGCCGCAAGTTCGCGGCCACGTTCTGGAGTCTTGGGCCGCTTATTGGGAATTGAACAGTCGGTTGAACGAAGCCAGCCCGCAAGACGTGCAGGCCTTTTTGACGCGTTACGCCGGCAGTTACCAAGAAGACCGGCTGCGCAATGACTGGCTGCTGCTGCTCGGTGATCGACGTGACTGGACCACGTTTGCCGCTGAGCATCCGCAGTTTCGCATGGGCGATGACCGCGACGTGCGCTGCTATGCATGGCTGATCGAGCACGTCAAAAACGGCCCCGACAGCACGGGTGCGTTGGCCAACAACGTCAAGAAAAACTGGTACGCCCAGCGCGACGCCGATGCCGGTTGCCGAGCCGCCGCTGAGCGCTTGCTGGCCTCCAAACAATTGACGCCGCTGGATATTTGGCGCAAAGCCCGGTTGTCGATAGAAGTCAACCGGCCGCGCCCGACCCGTGACGCCGTCGAGATGGTCTCACCCGAATCGATGGCCCTGCTGGCGATCATTCAGGCCAACCCATCCCAATTTTTGACCGACAAAAAACTCGCGTTCACGAAGGTTCGCAAAGAACTCATCACGCTGGCGCTGGTCAAGCTGGCCGGCACAGACCCCGACGCTGCAGCCAAGTTTTTAGAGCACAAATGGGGCTTTCAGTTGAGCGCCGAAGAGCGCAACTGGGTCTGGGGCGTCATCGGCAAGCAAAGCGCGATTCGCTTCAGCAGCCAGGACTCAGACCCCTTGGCGTATTTCAGCAAGGTCTCGGCAGACAGCGACCTGACCGACGAGATGCTCGGCTGGAAAACCCGCGCCGCCTTGCGCGCCGGCAACCAGCCGCGCTGGCCGCTGGTGCTGAGCAGTATCAACGCCATGAGCAGCGACGCTAGGCAAGACCCGACTTGGACTTATTGGAAAGCCCGCGCCTTGCTGGCCGGCACACCGACAGCCGCCAAGCGGGCTGAAGCGCTGGCGCTTTATCAGTCAATTGCCTCAGTGCGCGGTTTTTATGAGCAATTGGCGCTCGAAGAGTTGGGCCAACTCATCACTGTGCCAGCACGCCCGGCAGCCCTGAGCGTTGCAGAAAAAGAAGCCGCCCGCAACAACGTCAGTCTGCAACGCGCGACGCATGCCATCGCCATCGGCCTGCGCAGCGAAGGCGTGCGTGAATGGAACTACGCCACCAACCTAGCCCAAAGCGGCGGCATGGGAGAACGTGAGTTGTTGGCCGCCGCACAACTGGCTTGCGACCGCGCCATTTGGGACCGCTGCATCAACACCAGCGAACGCACGCAAGACGGCATGGATTTCGCCCAACGCTTCCCGATGCCGTTTCATGACGCCGTCATCAAACGCAGCCGGGACATCGGGCTGGATCCTGCCTATGTTTATGGTTTGATCCGCCAAGAGAGCCGCTTCATCATGGAGGCCCGCTCCGGTGTCGGTGCTTCCGGTCTGATGCAGATCATGCCGGCCACCGCACGCGAAACCGCACGCTACATTGGCTTGACCGGCTTCACGGCCAATCAACTCAACGACCGCGACACCAACATCACCATTGGGACGGCCTACTTGAAACGCGCGTTGGATGATTTTGGCGGCTCGATGGCGATGGCCGCCGCCGCCTACAACGCCGGGCCAAGCCGGCCGCGCAACTGGCGCAACGGGCCACAACTCGAAGCCGCGATTTGGGCAGAAAACGTGCCCTTCAACGAAACCCGTGATTACGTCAAAAAGGTGTTGTCCAACACCACCAACTACGCCGCCGTGTTGACTGGCCAGCCGCAGTCGCTGAAAGCGCGTCTGGGCATGATCGGTCCGCGTGAAGCCAGCGCGCCAGCCTCAGACGAGAAGATGCCTTAAAGGCTGCCGCTCACTGAATCGTCCATCACTGCTCGGCGAAGGCCCGCTCAATGACGAAGTCACCCTGGCGCACGGTGTTGCCTTCTTTGAAGCCGCGCTCTTCAAGCATGCGTTTCAGGTCTTTCAACATGCCAGGGCTGCCGCAGATCATGACGCGGTCTTCAACCGGGTTGAGCGCCGGCAGGTTCAGGTCGGCCATCAGCTTGCCGTTTTCAATCAAATCGGTCACCCGGCCGGTGTTGCGATAAGCCTCGCGCGTCACAGTGGGGTAGTACAGCAACTGCTTGGAGATCATCTCGCCCAAAAATTCATGCTTTGGCAGTTCATCGACGATCAATTCCTGGTATGCCAGTTCCTTGACTTCGCGCACGCCATGCACCAGCACCACTTGCTCAAACTGCTCGTAAGTCGCCGGGTCGCGGATGATGCTCATGAAAGGTGCCAGACCGGTGCCGGTGGACAACAAATACAAGCGTTTACCGGGCAGCAAGTAGTCAATGAGCAAAGTGCCCGTCGGCTTGCGACCAACAATCACGGTGTCGCCCACTTGGATGTGCTGCAGGCGTGATGTTAGCGGGCCGTCTTGCACCTTGATGCTCAAAAACTCCAAATGCTCGTCGTGGTTCGGGCTGACGATGCTGTAAGCGCGCAGCAGCGGCTTGTCATTGACGCGCAGGCCGATCATGGTGAAGTGACCGTTGCTAAACCGCAGCGACTGGTCGCGGGTCGTCGTGAAAGTGAACAGCGTGTCGGTCCAGTGGTGGACGGATAAAACCCGTTCTTCGTTGAAAGCGCTCATGGTGTGTACGTGTGAAACTTGGATGAAATGCAGAAAGCGAGAAGGCGCTATTGTCGGCGAAAGGCCAATGGCCGTTGTCCTGACCGACAATAGTGATCCGCTCAGGTGCGTGGGCAGCTAGAAAGTTCACGAAAGCCGTTGATTTATTCGCAAGCAGGAAAAAATTCATGAAGATGCAACTCAATAAAGCACTGAGCGCCATAGCGCTGCTCAGCCTTGTCTCAGTGCTGACACCCGCGCAAGCACAAGACGTCATCAAAATTGGCGAAATCAACAGCTACAAGGCGCAGCCCGCCTTCTTGGAACCCTACAAAAAGGGCATGGACTTGGCGATTGAGGAAATCAATGCCAGTGGCGGCATCAATGGCAAAAAACTCGAACTCATCGTCCGGGACGACAACGCCAACCCCGGCGACGCCGTGCGCGCCGCTGAAGAACTGCTGTCACGTGAAAAAGTCGACGTGCTTACCGGCTCTTTCCTGTCGCACATCGGCCTGGCCCTGACCGACTTTGCCAAACAAAAGAAAGTCTTCTTTTTGGCGTCAGAGCCACTGACCGACAAAATCGTCTGGCAAAACGGCAACCGCTACACCTTCCGCCTGCGCACCTCCACTTACATGCAAGTCGCGATGCTGGTGCCCGAAGCCGCCGCCTTGAAGAAAAAGCGCTGGGCCATCGTCTACCCCAACTATGAATATGGTCAATCGGCGGCCGCCACCTTCAAGGAGTTGCTGAAAGCTGCGCAGCCGGATGTTGAATTTGTCGCGGAACAAGCGTCGCCACTTGGCAAGCTGGATGCAGGCAGCGTGGTGCAAGCGTTGGCCGATGCCAAACCGGACGCGATTTTCAACGTATTGTTTGCTGCCGACCTCGCCAAGTTTGTGCGCGAAGGCAACACACGCGGTCTGTTCAAAGGGCGTGAAGTGGTCAGCCTGTTGACCGGTGAGCCCGAGTACCTCGACCCGCTCAAAGAAGAAACGCCAAACGGTTGGCTGGTCACCGGCTACCCTTGGTATGGCATTCAAACACCTGAGCACAAAGCCTTCTACAACGCTTACAACGCCAAGTTCAAGGACTATCCGCGCCTCGGCTCGGTCATTGGTTACAGCGCCATCAAGTCACTCGCAGCTGGCCTGAAAAAAGCCAACTCCACCGACACTGAAAAACTCATCACGGCTTTTCGCGGTCTGTCGGTGGTCACGCCTTACGGCCCGATCACTTACCGCGCACAAGACCACCAGTCCACCATGGGTGTGTACATCGGCCGCACGAAAAACGACAACGGCAAAGGCGTGATGGTCGACTACCGCTACCTCGACGGCGCCAAGTATCAGCCAAGCGACGCTGAGGTCAAAAAGCTGCGCGCAGCCGACTGATGGGCTTGAGCCAGCCATGAGTTTTTCTGGCTTTGTTGTCCAGCTGCTGAATGGCTTGGCTGGCGCCTCTTCCTTATTTTTGGTGGCCGCCGGTCTGTCGCTGATTTTTGGCGTCACCCGCATTGTTAATTTCGCGCACGGCTCGTTCTTCATGGTCGGCATCTACGTGGCGTATTCACTGGTGGGGGCGCTGGGTGCCAGCGTTGGCTTCTGGCCGTCCTTGCTGCTGGCGGCGCTGGCCGTGGCCTTGCTGGGGGCCTTGGTTGAAGTGCTTCTGCTGCGCCGAATCTACCGCGCACCTGAGCTCTTTCAATTGCTGGCGACCTTTGCACTTGGGTTGGTGATCAAAGATGGCGTGCTCTGGTTGTGGGGTGCCGAAGAACTGCTCGGCCCACGCGCGCCAGGTCTCACCGGTTCGGTGTTGATTTTGGGTCGACAGTTTCCGACTTACGATATTTTCCTGATGGTTGCGGGCCCGGTCGTGCTGGGTCTGCTGTGGTTGCTCTTGACCAAGACCCGCTTTGGCACCTTGGTGCGGGCCGCCACGCAAGACCGTGAGATGGTCAGCGCACTGGGCGTGAACCAGGCTTGGTTGTTCACGGCGGTCTTTGCCTTGGGCGCTTTTTTAGCCGGCCTCGGTGGGGCGCTGCAGCTACCCCGCGAGTCCGCGAATCTGGAGATGGACCTGAACATCATCGGCGCCGCCTTTGTGGTGGTGGTGGTCGGCGGCATGGGCTCGATTCCGGGCGCTTATGTGGCGGCGCTGCTGATTGCGCAGCTCAAAGCCATTTGTATTTGGCTCGGGCTGGTGGAGATTGCCGGCATCAGTATTTCTTTTTCAAAACTCACGTTGGTGGTTGAGTTTTTGGTGATGGCGGTGGTCTTGGTGGCCCGGCCTTGGGGGCTTTTTGGCCGACCCCAGTCGCCGAGCAGGCATACGGGCGCAGCTGAGCAACCCCTTAGACCGCCAGACCGGCTTTACATTTATGGCGGCGCCGTCTTGCTGGCCCTGCTGGTGTTGATGCCAACTCTCACGACACAGTCGCCTTATGTGACGATTTTGCTGATCGACTTGTTGGTGGCCGTGTTGTTTGCAGCCAGCCTGCACTTCATCATGGGCCCGGCCGGCATGCATTCGTTTGGCCATGCCGCGTACTTTGGCTTGGGCGCTTACGGCGCGGCCTTGCTGGTGCGCAGCCTTCATTTGCCGATGGAAGTGGCGCTGATCGTGGCGCCGGCCTTGGCCGCATTTGGGGCTTTTGTCTACGGCTGGTTCTGCGTCAGGTTGTCGGGGGTTTACTTGGCCATGTTGACGCTGGCTTTTGCGCAAATCACTTGGGCCATCTGCTACCAGTGGGACAGCGTCACCGGCGGCAGCAACGGCCTCACCGGCGTCTGGCCTGCAGAGTGGCTGGCGGACAAAAAAATGTATTACTACCTGACGCTGACGTTGGTCGCCGGCGCGGTGCTGCTGATGCACCGCATGCTGTATTCACCCTTTGGCTACAGCCTGCGCGCTGCCCGCGACTCGGCGCTGCGCTCGGACGCCATCGGCATGGACGTCAAACGTCTGCAATGGGTGGCGTTTGTGTTGGCTGGCACCTTGGCCGGTTTGGCCGGCGCTTTGTATGCGTTTTCCAAAGGCAGTATTTCGCCGGAAAGCCTGTCTGTGGGCAAATCGATTGACGGCTTGGTCATGGTCTTGCTGGGCGGCGTGCAGACACTGGTCGGGCCTGTCGTTGGCGCGGTCACGTTCACTTGGCTGCACGACACCGTGGCGCGCAACACCGACTACTGGCGCGCCGTGTTGGGCAGCATTATTTTGATGCTGGTGCTGCTGTTTCCGCAGGGCATCGTCGGCTTTGTCCAACAGGTGCTGCTGCGCTTTCGCAGTGCCAAAGCAGGGCAATCATGAGCTTGCTGAAAGTGTCCGGTCTGGGCAAGTCTTTCGGCGGTGTCAAAGCCGTCGACAGCATCAGTTTTGAGCTGGCCGCCGGTGAACTGCTGGCGATGATCGGCCCCAACGGCGCCGGCAAGTCGACCACCTTCAACATGGTCAATGGCCAGCTGCGAGCAGATGCTGGCTCAATTCAACTCGACGGCCACGAGCTCGTCGGCTTGACCCCGCGTGAGATCTGGCGGCTCGGCGTCAGCCGGACCTTCCAGATTGCCGAAACCTTTTCGTCGCTGAGCGTGGTCGAGAACGTGCAAATGGCCTTGCTGTCGTCAGACCGCAAGTTGTTCTCGATGTGGCGCCGCGCCGCTGACCACAAGCGGAGCGAAGCCCTTGAACTACTCGACCAAGTCAGCATGAAGTCTCAAGCTGACCGGCCTTGTAGCGTGCTGGCCTATGGCGATGTCAAACGTGTTGAGCTGGCCATGGCGATGGCCAACCAACCCAAGCTGCTCTTGATGGACGAGCCGACGGCAGGCATGGCCCCTAAAGAACGCCATGATTTGATGGCGCTGACCCAACAACTGGTGATCGACCGCGGCATGGCGGTGCTGTTCACCGAGCACAGCATGGACGTGGTGTTTGCCTATGCCGACCGCATGATCGTGCTGGCGCGCGGACGGCTGATTGCCGAAGGAAAACCGTTGGAGGTGCGTGACCACCCGCAAGTGCAGGAAGTCTATTTCGGTAGCGGCAAGACCTTCGAGAAAAAAACGCTGAGCAAGGAGGCCACCACATGAGCGCAGCCAAAGACATGCTGCTGCAGGCCAAGGGCTTGTGTGCCTGGTATGGTGCGGCCCAAATTTTGTATGACGTCGGCCTGGAAGTGCGGCGCGGCGAAGTCGTGGCCCTGATGGGGCGCAACGGTGCTGGCAAATCAACCACGCTCAAAACACTGATCGGCATGATCGACAAAAAGCGCGGCGACGTGTCGTTTTTGGGCACCGATATCTCGACCAGCGAAACCCACCACGCGGCCCGCATGGGTTTGGGTTTTGTACCAGAAGACCGGCGCATTTTCACCGATCTGACGGTCTTGGAAAACCTCGAAGTGGGTCGTCAGCCGCCGCGTCACTGGCCTAACGGCAGTGCCGCGCCGCTGTGGACGCCCGAGCGTTTATTCGAACTTTTCCCCAACTTGGGCGAGATGCCAGACCGCCTGGGCAGCCGCATGAGCGGTGGTGAGCAGCAGATGCTGACAGTAGCGCGCAGCTTGATGGGCAACCCTTTGCTTTTGCTGCTGGACGAGCCGTCTGAAGGCGTCGCACCCGTCATCGTCGAACAAATGGCGCACATGATTCTGGCGCTCAAGGCCGAGGGCGTGAGCATCTTGCTGTCAGAGCAAAATATGCACTTCGCAGAGCTCGTGTCAGACCGCGCCTATGTGCTCGAAAAAGGCCAAATCTGCTTCGAGGGCTCGATGGCCGAACTGTCGGCGAACGAAGAAGTTCGGCGCAATTGCATCGGCGTTTGAGGCTCGATTCAGCGCGAAGATGGATCGCCGCGCTGCGCTCGCGATGACGGGGTTTGGTGTCTTTGCGAGCGCAGCGTGGCAATCCGCCCTCCGTCATTGCGAGCGCAGCGCGGCAATCCATGAGCCCGAATTCGCAGCCATGGGTTGCCGCGCTTCGCTCGCAACGACGGAATTACTTCGCTTGCAACGACGGAATTACAACGCTCGAAAAAAGGCAAAATCACTCCATGGTTTCAAAAATACTCATCCTCGGTGGCACGGGTTTTGTCGGGCGGCATGTCTGCGAAAAGCTGGTGCATGCGCAAGCACGTGTCACTGTGCCGACGCGCAGGCGTCAGAACGCCAACCACATCATCATGCTGCCCACGCTGGATGTCATCGAGGCCAACATCCATGACGAAGCCACGCTGCAACAACTCATCGGTGAGCATGACGCGGTGGTTAATCTGGTGGCCATCTTGCAGGGCAATGAATCGTCCTTTGACATGGCGCATGTGCAACTGGCAGGCAAAATCGCTCGCGCTTGCGAAGCCACAGGCGTGCGGCGTGTGGTGCATGTCAGCGCCTTGGGTGCCGATGTGCGCAACCCCGACGGTTTGCCGTCGATGTACCTGCGCAGCAAAAGCCGGGGTGAGCAAGTGCTGCGGCAAGCACCACTTGATTTGACGGTGCTGCGGCCCAGCGTGATCTTTGGCGCAGGCGACAAATTTTTGAATGTCTTCGCGCAGCTGCAACAGTTTTTGCCGGTGATGCCGCTGGCCGGGGCGAGTGCGATGTTTCAACCGGTTTGGGTGCAAGACGTCGCCAGCGCCATCGTGCATTGCTTGGAAGAAAAGAACTTTCACAGCACCACCGGTCAAACCTACGAGGCCTGCGGCCCCGAGATTTTTTCGCTGCGGCAACTGGTGCAACTGGCCGGCCAATACGCTGGCGTCAATCATGGTCGTGGTCGGCCGGTCGTCGGTTTGCCGAACGCGCTGGCGCGCTTGCAAGCCCGGCTGATGGAGATGATGCCGGGCGAGCCGGTGCTGAGCCGGGATAACTTGGACTCGATGAAGGTGCCCAACATCGCGACCGGCAATGCTCCCGGTTTGAGGGACCTTGGCATTGAACCTTCTGCACTCAGCGCCGTCGCTCCGACTTACTTGGGCGCGCGCGGTTTGCGCAGCGGCTTGATGGCCAAGCGCAAAACGGCTGGGCGGATGTCAGGCGTATGAAAATTTACAAGGTCGGCGGTGCGGTGCGCGATGCCTTGCTGGGCTTGGCCGTGCGCGACCACGACTGGGTCGTGGTCGGTGCCACGCCGGAGGCTTTAGCGGCAGAAGGCTACCTGCCCGTAGGCAAAGATTTCCCGGTTTTTTTGCACCCGAAAACGCGTGAAGAATACGCCTTGGCCCGCACCGAACGCAAGACCGCGCAGGGCTACCACGGCTTTGC
This sequence comes from Comamonadaceae bacterium, assembly GCA_947451205.1. Classification (GTDB taxonomy): domain Bacteria; phylum Pseudomonadota; class Gammaproteobacteria; order Burkholderiales; family Burkholderiaceae_C; genus Polaromonas. The sequence goes on along the minus strand of CANFZL010000030.1, from coordinate 976 downwards.
CGTGCATGCCGCGCCAGACGTCACGCTTGAAGAAGACTTGGCCCGGCGCGACCTGACCATCAACGCCATCGCCCAAGACGCCGACGGCGTGCTGACCGACCCCTACGGTGGCCAGCGCGACATCACTGGACGCGTGCTACGCCATGTGACCAGCGCCTTTGCCGAAGACCCCGTGCGCATCTTGCGCGTGGCCCGCTTTGCGGCCCGCTTCACCGACTTCAGCGTCGCGCCTGAAACACTGCAACTCATGCGGGGCATGGTGGCCGGCGGTGAAGTCGATGCGCTGGTGCCCGAGCGCGTCTGGCAAGAGCTTGCGCGTGGACTGATGGAGCGCCAGCCGTCCCGCATGTTCGAGGTGCTCAGGGACTGCGGCGCACTGAACAAATTACTGCCTGAAGTCGACCGCCTTTGGGGCGTTCCGCAACGTGCCGAATACCACCCGGAAGTCGACACCGGCGTACACCTGATGATGGTGCTCGACATGGCCGCTCAGCTGGACGCACCGCTGCCGGTGCGCTTCGCTTGCTTAGGCCACGACATCGGCAAAGGCACGACGCCGGTGGCTGACTTACCGCGGCATATCGGCCATGAAGAGCGCAGCGCACGCCTGCTCAAAGGCCTGTGCCAGCGGCTGCGCGTGCCGACCGATTGCCGCGAGATCGCCGACGTGGTGGCGCGCGAGCACGGCAACATTCACCGCAGTGCCGACTTCAACGCTGCCGCGCTGGTGCGGCTGCTGGAGCGCTGTGACGCGTTTCGCAAGACGCAGCGCTTTGCGGATATTTTGCTGGCTTGCGAATGCGATGCGCGTGGTCGCTTGGGTTTGTCGGAGCAGCCTTATCCGCAGCGCCAGCGGCTGCTGGCAGCTTTGAGCGCCGCGCAGTCCGTGCCCACCCATGCGGTGGCAGCAGCGGCCGAAGCGCAAGGCGAGAGCGGCGCCAAAATTGGCGAGCGGGTGCATGCGGCGCGGGTGGCG
>CANFZL010000029.1 GCA_947451205.1 Comamonadaceae bacterium | reverse complement strand
CATCGATGACGAGCGCTTCCCACCCAAGCAACTGTCTTGGTTCATTGCCGCCTGCAAGGAAGACGGCCAGCGCGCCAAAGACGTGCCGGTGCGCGACGAAGAAAGCCGCAAGAAGGCCGAGATTTACGCCCTGTATGAAGAACAATGCCAGCGCGAGGGCGTGGTCGATTTTGGTGAGCTGATGCTGCGCAGTTACGAGTTGCTGCGTGACAACCCAGCTGTGCGCGAGCATTACCAGCGGCGTTTTCGCCACATCTTGATTGACGAGTTTCAGGACACCAACAAGCTGCAATACGCTTGGATCAAGATGCTGGCCGGGCAGGGCGACGACGCACCCGCCGGCGCAGACGCGATGCCCGGCGGCTCAGTGGTGGCGGTGGGCGACGACGACCAGAGCATTTACGCCTTCAGGGGTGCGCGCGTCGGCAACATGGCCGACTTCGTGCGTGAGTTCCATGTCCAGCATCAAATCAAGCTGGAGCGCAACTACCGTAGCTTCGGCAACATTTTGGATTCGGCCAATCACCTCATTAGCCACAACAGCAAGCGTCTAGGCAAGAACCTGCGCACCGAAGCCGGCCCCGGCGAGCCTGTGCGCGTCTACGAAGCGACCAGCGACTTCGCCGAAGCGCAGTGGTTTGTCGACGAGGTCAAGCAGCTGGTGCGAGACGGCACCTTGCGCAAAGAAATTGCGCTCTTGTACCGCAGTAATGCCCAAAGTCGGGTGATGGAAACGGCGCTGTTCAACGCCGGCATTCCGTATCGGGTCTACGGTGGTTTGCGGTTTTTTGAACGGGCCGAGATCAAGCACGCATTGGCCTACTTGCGCTTGCTAGAGAACCCGAACGACGACACCAGCTTTTTACGCATCGTTAATTTTCCACCGCGCGGCATTGGCGCACGCAGCATCGAGCAGCTGCAAGACATCGCCCGCGCGTCGGGTTGCTCGATGAACGACGCGGTGAGCGCCGTGACCGGCAAGGCCGGTACGAACTTGGGCGCTTTTGTCGCCAAAATTGATGTGCTGCGCGAGCAAACCAGCGGCTGCACGCTGCGCGAAATCATCGAGTTGGTGCTGAAGCACAGCGGCCTCCAAGAACATTACCGACTCGAAAAAGAAGGCCAGGATCGGCTGGAGAATTTGGGCGAACTGATCAACGCCGCCGAGTCCTTTGTCAGCATGGAAGGCTTTGGCCGCGACGCCGTGGCGTTGCCGATTGACGAGCACGGTTACCCGGTCGGCCAGTCGCCCGCCAGCCAGGGATTGAACGTGAATGCCGCGTTGCTCGACGAGCCTTTGGAGTTTCCGGCGCCAGATGCTGAAACCGGCGAAACGCTGTCGCCGTTGGTGGCTTTTTTGACCCACGCCGCGTTGGAGTCGGGCGACAACCAAGCGCAAGCCGGCCAAGACGCCGTGCAGCTCATGACCGTGCACGCCTCCAAGGGGCTGGAGTTCGACTGTGTCTTCATCACCGGCATTGAAGAGGGTTTGTTCCCACATGAAAACGCCATGAGCGACCGTGACGGTGTGGAAGAAGAACGCCGTCTGATGTACGTCGCCATCACGCGGGCGCGTCAGCGGCTGTACTTGAGCCATTCACAAACGCGCATGTTGCACGGGCAAACCCGCTACCACCTTAAAAGCCGCTTTTTTGACGAACTGCCTGAGGCCGCGCTGAAGTGGATCACGCCTAAAAATCAGGGCTTTGGTTCTGGTTTCGGCGGTGCTGGCCGCGCTGGCGGCGGTGGCTGGCAGGGCGGCGGTGCTTCAGGTGGCTCGGGTTTGAGCGGCGACTGGGCGGCCAAGGCCTATGCCTCGCGCACGGGTGGTGCGGGCGCTGCGGCGGAGCGCTTCGCCAACCCGGCGGTGCCGCCTCAGCGCGAAGCGCCGGCGCACGGCCTCAAAGCGGGGACCGAAGTCTTTCACGCCAAGTTTGGTGAAGGTAAGGTGTTGATGCTCGAAGGCATTGGTGACGACGCCCGGGCCCAGATCAACTTCACACGTCACGGCGTGAAGTGGCTGGCACTGAGCGTCGCCAAGCTGACCATCGTCAGCTGAGCCAACGCTCAAAGAAAAACTCACTCAGTCGGCAGAAAACCGTCGACTGAAAAGTAACGCTCGCCGGTGTCGTAGTTGAAGCCCAGCACTTTGGCGCCGGCTGGCAACTCCGGCAGTTTTTGGGCGATGGCGGCCAATGTTGCACCGCTCGAAATACCCACCAGCATGCCTTCTTCGCTGGCACTGCGACGGGCCATTTCACGGGCCGGTTCGGCGTCGACCAGAATCACGCCGTCGAGCAAATCGACCAGTAGGTTTTTGGGGATGAAGCCGGCACCAATGCCTTGAATCGGGTGTGGCGCCGGTGCACCGCCGCTGATCACCGGGCTTTGGGTCGGTTCTACCGCAAAGACCTTGAGCTGTGGCCATTTGGCCTTCAGCACTTGCGCCACGCCGCTCAGGTGACCGCCGGTGCCAACACCGGTGATGATGGCGTCTAAGCCCTCGGGGAAGTCGGCCAGAATTTCCAGCGCCGTGGTGCGCGCATGCACCTCGATATTGGCGGGGTTGTCAAACTGCTGCGGCACCCAAGCGTTGGGTGTGGCGGCGGCCAGTTCTTGGGCTCGGGCGATGGCGCCCTTCATGCCTTTTTCACGCGGTGTGAGGTCAAAGCTGGCACCGTAGGCCAACATCAAACGGCGGCGCTCGACCGACATGCTGTCAGGCATGACCAGAATCAATTTGTAGCCTTTGACGGCCGCGACCATGGCCAGTCCGACACCGGTGTTGCCAGAGGTCGGCTCGATGATGGTAGAGCCCGGTTTCAGCTGACCGCTTTTTTCAGCTGCTTCAATCATGGCCAGTGCAATGCGGTCTTTGATCGAGCCCCCCGGGTTGCTGCGTTCGGACTTGATCCAGACCTGCGCCCCTGGGCCAAACAAGCGCTTGATGCGAATGTGGGGCGTGTTGCCAATGGTCTGCAAAATGCTGTCAGCGCGCATGGGATTCTCCTGATGAGGTGAAAAATAAAGATCAGATCAAGCGTTGATGTCGATCGTGTGCGTGGGCTCTCCGGACGGGTCTGGATCCGCCACAAAGCTGCCTTCAAACGTGAAGTAAAGCGAGGTGAAGAACATCGACACCATCAGCATAGCTGCCGGGAACATGGCGAGGCCGGCAACGCCAGGGTTGTCGAGCAGGGTGGCGATCAGTGTGACCACCAGCCCCATGGCCATAAACAGGCCGATCCAGAGCATACCGAAGACCGTCAGTGCGCCAAAATTTTTGTAGCAGGCCATGAAGCTGAAGAACAGGCTTTTCATGGGCGACACGCCATGCCAATGAACCAGCGCCGGCGCGTGCCAAAACAGCAGGGACAGCGGCAGATAAAGGATCAAGGCGGCCCACATGGCTGACTGAAAGTCGCCTTGCAGAACCATTTCTTCAGTGATCTTGCCGCCGACTAGGTAAAGCTTGGCAAACTGCCCGCCGTCAATCAGGGCGCTGACCCCCATCAGCCCCAAAAAGCCAACAGCGTAGAGCGCGCCCAGTACCATCATGGCTTGTTTTCGTTGCTGACCCGCCCTGAAGGCGCTGATCAAAATCGAGGGCGTGGGGAACTTGCCGCGGGTGGCTTCTTTGGTCGCGGCCATCAGGCCCAGCGTGGCAGCGGGCAACAGCGCCAGAGCCAACGCGCTACCGACGAAAGGCAGTAGCGAAGCAACTGACAGCAGCGCCATGAACATGAAGAACAGGCCCGACATCGCCAGCGGTTGCTTGAAAAAAGTCCGGATGCCCAGCTTGACCCAAGTGGCCCCGGTGCGGGCAGGAACAATATTGAGTTTCATGTGATCAGTGTCGGATAGGTAGGAACAAAGTCGGCGTCAAGCCGACAAGCTGTAGGTTTGCAGCAAGCACTGCCGCAAAACGCGTTCAAAGTGCTCTGGATCATGCGCCTTGAGCACTGCGGCGTCTCGCGGCAGATGAAAGTCCCACAAACGCGAGGTCCAAAAGCGCAGTGCCCCGGCGCGCAGCATGGCCGGCAGCAATTGCCTTTCTTGCGCCGTCAGTGGCCGCACCGCCTGGTAAGCGCTGACAAATGCATCAGCGCGGTCAAGGTCATTCTCACCCGTGGCGAGATCAATGCACCAGTCGTTCAGGCAGACGGCGATGTCAAACAAAAAGGTGTCGCAGCCGGCAAAGTAAAAGTCGAAAAAGCCGGTGAGATGGTCGCTGTGGCCGCCTTCAAGGTGCTGACTGTCGGTCTCAAACATGACGTTGTCACGAAACAGGTCAGCGTGAATCGGGCCGCGCGGTAGCGACGCATAAGCCGATGACGCCGCCACATGGTTTTGAAAAGCCAGCTCGCCTAAAATGAGCGTGCGTTGCTCTGGCGTGAGGTGCGGCAGCACCACTGGCACGGTTTCGTTCCACCACGCCAGACCCCGCAGATTCGGCTGCTGCATGTCGAAGTCGCGTCCGGCCAGATGCATGCGCGCCAGCATGTCACCGACTGCAGCGCAGTGCGCTGGTTGAGGGTTCAACTCACTGCTGCCGCGCAGTTTGTTCACCACTGCGGCGGGTTTGCCTTTGAGGCTGTGCAAGATGCACCCTGGCCGCACTTCTAGGTTGGCGAGGGCGGCAGCCTTGGTGGCTGCACTTTTTCGCGACTTGGCCGGCAGCACGGGCGTTAGGCTGGCCGCTGGCGCAGCCCGCGGGTCGGGCACCGGAATACCGCGCTCGGCCAAGTGCTTCATCAGCTGCAGGTAAAAAGGCAGCTGCTCGAATGTGAGTCGTTCAAACAGCGTCAGGACAAACTCACCTTGGTCGGTGTCAACGAAGTAATTGGTGTTTTCAATGCCGCCGGCGCAACCTTTGATGGACTGTAACTCGCCGAGGCCTAGCGCTTGTAAAAATGAAGCCGCCTCGTCAAACGAGACCTCGGTGAATACAGCCATGCTGGAGCCTGAAAATCTGGAAATTAAAAAATGCGAATGCGCGGTGTGGGCGCTTAAAACTTCAGGACATTCCAGAAGCGTGAACCGGTGGTGCCGGTTTCGGTAGTGCCGCCGCGCGACGTGTCTGTGGGTTTGACTTCATAGGCGGGTACATCGCCAGCGGGCTGCACCGAGATGCTTTGGGTTTCGCCACCGACGCGCAGCTCGTCAATGCGCGAGCCGGCGTCTTGCGTCCGGATACGCTCGATCTGTCGGTCTGGCCGGCCAGCCGGCTTGGTCGAGTCGGCCTTGGCCTGCGCCGCTGGCGTGTTGCTGGTGGCAGTGGACTCAGCAGAAGTCGACGGCACCTGAGCGCTCGCTGAAGCGGCGAAACAAACCACCAAGGCGGCCAGCAGGAAGGGTCGGGAGAGGTGTTGCATATCTCATTGTAGGCGGCAGGGGCAGTTAAATTTACCGGACAATTGCCCGCATGAGTACTGATAAAAAAACCTTGCTGCTGGTCGATGGCTCCAGCTACCTGTACCGCGCTTTTCACGCCATGCCTGACTTGCGCGTGGTCGCGGGCGACCCGACCAGCCCAGCCACGGGTGCTATTCGCGGCATGATCAACATGATGCAAAAGTTGCGCAAAGATGTGCGGGCCGATTACGCCGCATGTGTCTTCGATGCCAAGGGCCCGACTTTTCGCGATGCGCTCTACCCCGCATACAAAGCCCAGCGGTCACCCATGCCCGATGACCTGCGCAGCCAGGTCGAGGCGATTCACGAACTGGTCGCGCTGATGGGCTGGAAGGTGCTGAACGTGCCAGGCGTTGAAGCCGACGACGTGATCGGTACGCTGGCCTGCATGGCCTCGAAGCAGAGCATTGAGGTCATCATCTCCAGCGGCGACAAAGACCTGAGCCAGCTGGTCGACGAGCACGTGACGGTGATTGACACCATGAACGACAGACGCCGCGACTTGGCGGGTGTTGAGTCTGAATTTGGCGTGCCGCCGCGGCTCATGATCGACTACCAAACCTTGGTTGGCGACACCGTTGATAACGTGCCGGGCGTCCCCAAGGTCGGCCCTAAAACCGCCGTCAAGTGGCTGCTTGAATACGGTTCACTCGACGCGCTGGTGGCGCACGCTGCCGACATCAAAGGCGTGGTCGGCGAGAACCTGCGTCAGTCGTTGGACTGGTTGCCGCGAGGTCGCGAGTTGTTGACCATCAAAACTGATTGCGATTTGGCCGCGTACATTGACGGCTTGCCGGCGCTCGACGCCATTCCCATGGGGGCTCAACAAACAGAGCTGTTGCAAGATTTTTACAAGCGTTTTGGCTTCAAGGGCTTGGTCAAAAGCATTGACATTCAGAACACGCCGCCAGAGCTGATCGCGGGGTCAGAAGGCCGCCACATGGCTGCCAAGACCAAAGTCAAGCCGCCGAGTGGCGGGCCAAGCCTGTTTGACGAGCCTGCGTTGTTGGACAAACCGCTGGCCGAGCGGGCGACGAATCTGCACTACGACACGATCATGACTTGGCCGGCGTTTGACGCTTTGTTGGCGACGCTTGAAAGTTCTGAGCTGGTGGCGGTGGACACTGAAACCAATTCACTCGACGAGATGCGGGCGCAAATTGTCGGCCTGAGTTTCAGCGTCGCACCCGGTGCCGCCGCCTACATTCCGTTGGCGCACGATTACGCGGGCGACCCGGCCGTGTCTGAACAGCTGTCGATCGGTGAAGTGCTGGCGCGGCTCAAGCCTTGGCTTGAAAACCCAGCCCACGCCAAGCTCGGCCAAAACATCAAATACGACCGCCATGTGTTCGCCAACCACGGCATTGAAGTGCAGGGCTACCAGCACGACACCATGCTGCAAAGCTATGTGCTGGAAGTGAACAAGCCGCACGGGCTGGCGAGCTTGGCTGAACGCCATGTGGGGCGCAGCGGAATCAACTTTGAAGACCTCTGCGGCAAAGGCGCCAGCCAGATCAAGTTCAACCAAGTCGAGATTGCCAAGGCGTCTGAATACGCGTGCGAAGACGCTGACCAGACCATGGATGTGCACCGTGTGTTGTGGCCGCAGTTGCAAGCCAACGACAAACTGCGTTTCATCTATGAGCTTGAAATCCAGAGCAGCGAAGGCCTTTACCGGATTGAGCGCAACGGTGTCTTGATTGACGGCGCTATGCTGGCCAAACAAAGCGGCGAATTGGGCGCGCGTATTGTGCAGTTGGAGACCGAGGCGCATGAGCTTGCTGGACAAACCTTCAACCTCAGTTCACCCAAACAAATTGGCGAAATTTTCTTCACCAAACTCGGGCTTCCGGTGGTCAAGAAAACCGCCACCGGCGCGCCCAGCACCGACGAAGAAGTGCTGGAGAAACTCGCTGAAGACTACCCGCTGCCGGCGAAGATTTTGGAGCACCGCGGCTTGTCCAAACTCAAGGGCACTTACACCGACAAGCTGGCGCAGTTGGCGCATCCGCGCACGGGCAGGGTGCACACGCATTACGCGCAAGCGGTGGCGGTCACCGGCCGCTTGTCGAGCACCGATCCCAACTTGCAAAACATACCAGTCAAAACCGCTGAAGGCCGGCGCGTGCGCGAAGCTTTTGTGGCTGCGCCCGGCTGCGTGATTGCCAGCGCCGACTACTCGCAAATTGAGCTGCGCATCATGGCCCACATCAGCGAAGACGAAGCCCTGCTGCGCGCTTTCAATGACGGTCTGGACGTGCACCGCGCCACCGCCGCCGAGGTGTTTGGCGTGGCGGTCGAGCAGGTCAGCAGCGAGCAGCGGCGCTATGCCAAGGTGATTAATTTCGGCCTGATTTACGGGATGAGCAGTTATGGCTTGGCGCGTAATCTGGGCATTGAAACCAAGGCCGCAGCGGCCTACATCGACAAGTATTTCCAGCGTTATCCGGGCGTCAAAACGTACATGGACGAAACCAAACTCTCGGCCAAAAGCAAGGGCTATGTCGAGACCGTGTTTGGCCGGCGCCTGTATTTGCCGGAGATCAACTCCCCCAACGGGCCGCGCCGCAGCGGTGCCGAGCGCGCCGCCATCAACGCGCCCATGCAGGGCACAGCGGCCGACCTCATCAAGCTCAGCATGGTCAAGGTGCAGCAGGTGCTGGACGCTGAAAATCGCGGCACCAAGATGATCATGCAGGTGCATGACGAACTGGTGTTTGAAGTGCCGCTGGCCGAACAAGCATGGGTGCGCACCGAAATTCCGCGCCTGATGGCCGGTGTGGCGCAACTCAAAGCACCGCTGCTGGCTGAAATCGGCTTTGGACCGAACTGGGAGCAGGCGCATTGAGTGGCTGCCGAGGCGCCTTGGCGGTAACTTTTTATGACTGGTCAGGAGGGGCTTGACTGGCTAGACTGCCAAGTTGGCGCAAGTCATCCCGCCATCCCTCTTTCTTCATTCTTCTTCGTGACTCTAAGGACCTTCCCATGCTAAACCCAGACCAGAAAAAAGATTTTGATGCCCTCTTGCCCGGTCAATCGACCGAAGCCGGTGCCAGCCGTCGCACCGCGCTGAAAGCTGCCTTGGGCGTGGGTTATGCCGCCGCTGCAATGCCATTGATGGCGCAGACGGCGATCAAAACATCATCTGAAGGCTTGACCACCGGCGAGATCATGTACGAGGTCAACGGCTTTAAGGTGCCGGCTTTCTTTGCCGCTCCGGCTGGCAAAACCAACTTGCCGGTGGTACTGGTCATTCACGAAATTTTTGGTGTGCACCAATACGTTGCCGACACCGCCCGCCGCTTTGCCCGTGCTGGTTACTTGGCTGTGGCGCCCGAGTTATTTGCGCGTCAAGGTGACCCGGCCATGTACAGCGAGATGGCCAAGCTCCAATCTGAGGTGGTGCAGAAAACACCCGATGCAGAGGTCATGGCTGACCTTGACGGTGCTGTGAACTGGGCGACCCAACACGGCGGTCATCCTGACAAGGTTGCTATCACTGGTTTTTGCTGGGGTGGTCGCATCACATGGTTGTACGCGCAACAAAGCAACAAGGTCAAAGCCGGTGTGGCTTGGTATGGGCGCTTGGTGGGGGAGTCTTCAGCGCTCAATCCCAAGCATCCGCTGGATTTGGCGGCCATGCAAAAGGCGCCGGTGCTCGGCCTGTATGGCGGCCAAGACAGCGGCATTCCACTTGAAACCGTCAATCAGATGAAGACTGCACTGGCCGCAGCTGGGAAAGCCGGCAACGCTGCCGCCAAGGGCTCCGAGTTTGTGGTTTACCCCGACGTCGGCCACGCTTTTCATGCCGATTACCGTCCTAGTTACCGTGCCGAGGCGGCTCAAGATGGCTTCAAACGAACGCTGGCTTGGTTCAAGTCCCATGGCGTCGTCTGAAGAACGCCTCACAGACGCTGGATAATAGACCCCCATCGCCCGCTGACCGTTCTTGGTTGCCGGGCTTGTTTGTGGGCTCTTAGGGACTGGCGTTGATATGACTTTGTTGGCAATTCTCGCGGCAACGCTGATGGCCGGTGTCGGCAGTGTCTGGCTGGCCGCTTTGTTGGGCTTCGGCATTTTGGCGCGCTACACGGAACACATGCTCAGCTTGGCCGCTGGTGCGCTACTGGCCACAGCCTTCATGCACTTGCTGCCAGAAGCGTTTGAAAGCCAAGTCAGCGCTGACCATCTGTTTCCGACGCTGCTGGCTGGTCTGATCTTTTTCTTTTTGCTCGACAAGGCCGAACTCTGGCACCACGGTCACGAGCATCACCATGCGCATCACCACGACCATGACGAACACAAAGTTCATGAAGGTCATCAGCAACGCAGCGGCGGCAGTTGGGCCATTTTGACCGGCGACTCCGTGCATTGCTTTGGCGACGGCGTGCTGATTGCGTCGGCTTTTGTCGCCGACATGCGGCTCGGCGTGGTGGCAGCGCTGGCTGTGTTGATGCATGAAGTGCCGCACCACATGGGCGATTTGGCCGTGCTCCGGCAGTCCAACGACAACCGGCGAATGGCGTTTGTGAAGGTCTCTCTGGCGGGTGCCCTGACGGCGATGGGCGGTCTTGTGGGTTACTTTTTGGTGGCCGAGCTCAAAGCTTATTTGCCGTACTTTCTGGCCATCGCCTCCAGCAGTTTTTTGTACGTGGCGCTGGCCGACTTGATCCCGCAACTGCAAAAAAAGCTGTCAGCCCGCGAGACTTTTACGCAGATCATCTGGCTGGTGGTCGGCATGGGCATGGTGACGCTGGCCAGTCACCTGACGCACAGCAGCCATTAAGACCTGGTCGTCCGCAGCTCCGGCAAGACGGCATCGGCCAGCCGCTCGTTCGCCTTGAAAAACCCGAGCTTGTGCTGTCTCGGTAATTTTTTGAGTGCGTACTCAGCGCGTAGCGCCTCGCCCTTGCTGGAGTAGCAGCGGCAAGCCAGCACCCGCAGCGGCGGATGCGAGCGGGTGTAAGCCGCACCCAAGCCCAGCAGGTGTTTGATGAAGCGTTCCACCACATTGAGCGCCACGCCGGTGTAGAGCGTGCCGTCTGCGCATTCGAGCACATACAACTGGTACGGCTGCAAAGTAGCCTGCACCGGTGCGTGTTCAGCCTTGTGCAACAGGCCTGACGGGGTCACTGCACCACTCGCTCCAGCTGCCCGCGTACAGGGCGCTGCCGACCAGCCCTGCGATCTCCATGGCCAGCATGTTCGGTAGGGCGCTGACGCCGCTACCGCAATGGTGAACCACCGTGGTTGGGTCACGCTGGCCCAGCAGAGCGGCAAATTCGGCGCGCAATTGCTCGGCTGGTTTGAACCGGCCATCGGGGCCGAGGTTCTGGGCGAAAGGACGGTTGAATGCGCCCGGAATGTGTCCAGCCACTGGGTCTAAGGGCTCTACCTCGCCCTTGAAGCGCGGTGTGGCCCGCGCGTCGATCAGTGTTTGTTCGGGCCGGCCGAGACGCTGCAACACCGCAGCGGTGTCGACCAGACGCGCCTTTGGTTCGCTCAGCAAAAAACTCGATTGAAAGTGAGCCGCTTCTTCCCCAGAAGCCACTGGGCCGCCTGCGGCCTGCCAAGCTTGCAGACCGCCATCGAGCACAGCCACGGCGTCGTGTCCGGCCCATTTCAACATCCACCACAGCCGCCCACAGTAGTTCGCGCCGTTTCGGTCATAGACCACCGCTTGCATGTCGTTGGCAAAACCGATGCTCGACAGCCAAGTCGCAAAGCGCTCCCGGTTCGGCAGCGGATGGCGTCCCCCTGAAGCGGGTTCATCGGGCCCGTGAGCGGTGACAACGCCGTGCTGTCCGGGAACACCATGCTTGGCGCTCAAGGCGCTGTCAAGGGCCACATAAACCGCTCCGGGAATGTGGCTGACGGCGTATTGCTGAGCGCCCGCTCCCGGCTGGGTCAGGTCATAGCTGCAGTCAAAAAGCATGAAACGCTGCTGGTTGTTCTGCAGCGCTTTGAATTCGTAAACAGAAATCAAGGTGGTGTGTATGGTCATCTCTTTCCTCATGTTTAGATCATCTGCGTGGTTTTGCTGGCGCCCATTTCACGGCGATACCACTCGTGAAAGTGCTGCATGCCGTCTTCCATCGGGCTTTGGTAAGGGCCAAATTCGTTGTCGCCGCGTTGCATCAAGGCCAGGCGGCCGGCGTCCATGCGCAGCGCAATTTCGTCGTCTTCAACGCAGGTTTCCATGTAGGCGGCCTGCTGCGCTTCAATGAACTCGCGCTCAAAAGCGCAGATCTCTTCGGGGTAGAAAAATTCCACCACGTTGAGTGTTTTACCCGGCCCTTGCGGGTGCAGCGTACTGACCACCAGCGCATGCGGGTACCACTCGACCATCACGTGCGGGTAGCAGGTCAGCCAGATCGCGCCGTACTTGGGGGCGGCACCGCCGCGGTATTGCAGCACCACGTCATGCCATTTTTTATACACGTCGGTGCCGGGTTTGCCGAGTTTGTCGGACACACCCACCGTTTGCACCGAGTAATTTTGGGCCAGCTCCCAGCGCAGGTCGTCGGTGGTCACAAAACCACCCAAGCCGGGATGGTAAGGCCCGACGTGGTAGTCCTCTAAGTAAACCTCAATGAAGGTTTTCCAGTTGTAGTCGCAGACGTGAAGATGGACTTTGTCCAACTGGTAGCCACTGAAGTCGAGGTCGGCCATCGAGCTCAGGCCGGCCATTTCGGTGGCGATGTCGCGGCCGTTGTCTTCAAAGACCAAACCGTTCCAGGTCGTGGTTTTGTAGCGGTTCAAGTTCAGGCACGGGTCAATCTCGAAATGCGGCGCGCCAATCAATTCGCCGGCGATGTTGTAAGTCCAGCGGTGCAACGGACAAACAATGTTGCTGCCCGTGTTGCCGCGGCCTTGCAGCATGGTGGCTTGGCGGTGTCGGCAAACGTTGGAGATCAGCTCAATGCCAGAGGCGTTGCGGACCAGCGCCCGGCCTTCGCCTTCGTGGGGCAGCGTGTAGTAGTCGCCCAGGTTCGGGACGGCTAACTCATGGCCCAGGTAGCGGGGCCCCTTGGCGAACAACTTTTGCTGTTCCCGTGCGTAAATTCCCGGGTCAAAATAGCTCGAAATGGGCAGCTGGCTGGTAGCCTGCAGCAGACGAAGGCTTGAGTCAGGCGAGCGCGTTGGAGACATGGAGGGGGAGCTTGGAGCCGGGGTAGGGCGCGCGAATGGCGCAGGGAAGATCGTTTTCATTGTACCTACCGCACCTTTCGGGAGGGCGATTAGCCTTGGGTTGCTTCGGTTCCAGTGCGGCCGGCGTTCGGTCGGGTAGCAAACGCCTAAAATCAGGCATAAACCAGACCCCAGAACCCATGAGAAAACAGACTGCCACTTCCTTAATCACTGATACCAGCCCGGTCTCCACCGCTGTAGCGCCCGTGAGCTACGAGTCTGCGCTCGAAGAACTTGAGAAATTGGTGATGCAACTCGAAGGCGGCCAAATGCCCTTGGACCAGTTGTTGGCCGGCTATCAGCGGGGCGCTCAGTTGCTCAAATTTTGCCGCGACAAGCTCGAAGCGGTCGAGCACCAGATCAAGGCTCTGGAAGGCACTGAGCTCAAGCCTTGGGCGCAGGAGTAATCCCCATTGAATCCATCGAACCCGCCACCTTTCGACCTGTCCGCATGGACGGCGTCGCAACTCCACACGGTTGAAGCTGCTTTGACGCGCTGGGTAGCCTGCCCCGAGACCTCTCCAGCACCCGCTGGCTTGGGTGACGCCATGCGCTACGCCGTGCTGGACGGTGGTAAGCGTCTGCGCCCGTTGCTGGTTTTGGCGGCCTGCGAGGCGGTCGGCGGTCAACCTGACGCAGCTTTGCGTGCCGCCTGCGCGGTTGAATTGATTCATGCCTATTCCCTGGTGCACGACGACATGCCCTGCATGGACAACGACGTGCTGCGGCGCGGCAAGCCGACTGTGCACGTCAAATTTGGTGAAGCCCAGGCACTGCTGGCTGGCGATGCGTTGCAGGCGCTGGCCTTTGAGTTGCTGACGGCAGAAGATTCAACCGTCAGCGCCGCCACGCAGGCGGTGTTGTGCCGCATGCTGGCCCAAGCCGCAGGTTCGCGCGGCATGGCCGGTGGTCAGGCGATTGATCTGGCGAGTGTCGGCAAGCCGATTTCGTCGGCTCAGCTGCATGAGATGCATCGTCTTAAAACGGGTGCTTTGCTTCAAGCCAGTGTGATGATGGGCGCTGCTTGCGGCAGTCCTACAGCTGAAGGGCAACAGTCTTTGCGCGACTACGGTGCGGCTATCGGCTTGGCTTTTCAAGTGGTCGACGATGTGCTGGATGTCGTTGCCGACTCGGGCACTTTAGGCAAGACCGCCGGTAAAGACGCAGCGCAAGACAAACCTACCTTTGTATCTTTGATGGGCTTGCGCGCCTCCCAAAATTACGCGCAAGAGCTGCTCTCGCAATCACAGGCCAGCCTGCGCGCAGGTGGGCTCAACAACACGGCCGCCTTGCAGGCGCTGGCCGACATGCTGGTCAATCGCGGTTTCTGAGCCGCCGCCACAGGACCGTCAAAGGATTTAGAGATGTACCAATTGCTTGAAACTATCAACAGTCCGGCCGACTTGCGGCGGCTGCCGCGCACGCAGCTGCCGCGCGTGGCCGACGAACTGCGCGCCTACCTGCTGGACAGCGTGTCGCGCACCGGCGGCCATTTGAGCTCGAACCTCGGCACGGTTGAACTCACGGTGGCGCTGCACTATGTTTTCAACACGCCTGAGGACCGGTTGGTTTGGGACGTAGGCCATCAGACTTATCCGCACAAAATCTTGACGGGTCGGCGTGAGCGCATGGACAGTTTGCGTCAACTCGATGGCCTGTCCGGCTTTCCGCGCCGCAGCGAAAGCGAGTACGACACCTTTGGCACGGCACATTCGTCGACCTCGATTTCTGCCGCGCTCGGCATGGCCATGGCGGCCAAGCAAAAGGGCGAAGACCGCCATGCCGTGGCGATCATTGGCGACGGTGCGATGAGCGCCGGCATGGCCTTTGAGGCGATGAACAACGCCGGCGTTTGCGACTGCAATTTGCTGGTCATCCTGAACGACAACGACATGAGCATCAGCCCGCCCGTGGGTGCGCTGAACCGCTACTTGGCGCAGCTCAT
>CANFZL010000028.1 GCA_947451205.1 Comamonadaceae bacterium | reverse complement strand
GTAGTGCGTAATTACCAACCCTACACCCCCTCAGGAGCGGATTATGGCCGTCCAACAGAACAAAAAATCACCTTCCAAGCGCGGTATGCACCGCTCGCACAATGCCTTGAACGTTCCAGGCATTGCCGTAGAGCCTACAACTGGCGAAATCCACTTGCGTCACCACATCAGCCCAACCGGCTTTTACCGTGGTCGCAAAGTACTGAAAACAAAGTCAGAAGCGTAATTCACGCTTCTAAAAACGGGCCCGCACTTATCCTGCGGGCTTTTGTTTTGCTGCACACCCTTTTATTGATTGCACCGGTCTCGTCATGATCAGGATCGCCGTTGATGCTATGGGAGGGGATTTTGGTCCCTCGGTGACGGTGCCGGCCAGCTTGGCTTTTCTCGACAGTCATCCGGATTCGATCGTTTTGCTTGCTGGCTTGTTGTCTGTCTTGTCTGAGCAGCCGCAGTTTGCGGCCTTGCAGGCGCACCCGCGTTGTCAAATCGTTGGCGCCTCTGAGGTTGTGACGATGGATGACTCCATTGAAGTGGCCTTGCGGCGCAAAAAAGACTCTTCTATGCGCGTCGCCGTGCAGCAGGTCAAAGAGGCTGCCGCCGATGCCGCTGTTTCGGCTGGTAATACCGGCGCGCTGATGGCGATTTCGCGCTATGTGTTGAAAACCCTAGACGGCATTGACCGCCCAGCCATCGCCACCCAACTTCCAAATGCTGCCGGCGGTGCCACCACCGTGCTTGACTTGGGTGCTAATGTTGATTGCAGTGAACACCATCTGTTGCAGTTCGCGGTGATGGGTTCGGCCTTGGTGTCCGCCGTGTCTGGCGTGTCGGCGCCCAGCGTTGGTCTGCTCAATATTGGCGAAGAAGCCATTAAAGGCAGCGAAGTTATCAAAAAAGCCGGTGAATTGCTGCGATCTGCGGCGCGGTCGGGTGATTTGAATTTTTTCGGCAATGTCGAAGGCAACGATATTTTCAAAGGCACCACCGACATTGTCGTTTGCGACGGATTTGTCGGTAACGTGGCCCTGAAGGCCAGCGAAGGCTTGGCTGGCATGATTGGCGGCTTCATCAAGGCTGAATTTTCGCGAAATATTTTCACAAAAATAGCTGCATTGGTCGCTTATCCGGTGCTATCTGCATTTAAAAAGCGGGTTGACCATCGTCGTTACAACGGCGCTGCCTTGCTCGGTCTGCGCGGTCTGGTGTTTAAGAGCCACGGATCGGCGGACGCATTCGCCTTTGAGCGGGCGCTGAATCGCGCTTATGATGCAGCCCGTAACAACCTGCTGGGGAAAGTGAAAGAGCGTATCGCTCACGCGGCACCTTTGCTGGCCCATGCTATTGCTGTAGCGGTGAGTCCGGCCGAGGTTGCAGCGCCAGACATATTGGCTGCTGTGGCTTTACTTCCTCCGCAGAACCCTGTCCACTGACGATCCTTCGTCTCTCAAGTGAGTCCTGAATGAGCCGTTTTTCTCGTATCACGGGCACGGGCAGTTATCTGCCGCCGCGCCGTCTGACCAATGCCGATTTAGCCACCGAACTCGCCGCCAAAGGTGTTGAGACGTCGGATGAATGGATCGTTGAGCGCACCGGTATCCGGGCCCGCCACTTTGCTGATCCAAGCGTCTGCGTCAGCGATCTTGCCTTGCAGGCCTGCCTGCGTGCGCTTGAAGCCGCTGGCCGCGAAGCCAGCGAAATTGACCTCATCATTGTGGCGACGTCGACACCAGACATGGTGTTCCCGTCAGCTGCCTGCATTTTGCAAAACAAGCTGGGCAATGTCGGCGCTGCGGCCTTCGATGTTCAAGCCGTTTGCAGTGGTTTCATTTATGCCTTGACCGTGGCTGATTCACTGATCAAGACCGGCACCGCGACCAAAGCGTTGGTGATCGGGGCCGAAGTGTTTTCGCGCATACTTGATTTTTCAGACCGCACCACCTGCGTTTTGTTTGGTGACGGTGCGGGCGCTGTGGTGCTCGAGGCCTCTGATGTACCCGGTATCTTGGCGACAGACATCCATGCCGATGGCAAGTATTCAAGTATTTTGTGTGTGCCCGGCCATGTCTCCGGCGGTCAAGTCACCGGCAGCCCGCTGCTGACCATGGACGGCCAAGCGGTGTTCAAGTTGGCCGTCGGTGTGCTCGAAGACACGGCGCGTGCCGTGCTGGAAAAAGCGGGCAAAACCCAAGCCGACATTGACTGGCTGATCCCGCATCAAGCGAATATTCGCATCATGCAAAACACGGCTAAAAAACTCAAGCTGCCCCCCGAAAAAATGATTGTCACGGTGGACCAGCACGGCAACACTTCGGCGGCATCTATTCCGCTGGCTTTAGATGTGGCTGTGCGCAGCGGCAAAGTCCAACAAGGTGACACGCTCTTGTTGGAGGGCGTTGGCGGTGGCTTCACGTGGGGCGCGGTGCTTCTTGATTATTAAGATGTCTGCAGGCCAGTTGATCGTGTTCAGCGCGGGCCATTGACAGACTTTGCGGAGACTATTTTTGAAACCATTTGCTTTTATTTTTCCAGGTCAGGGTTCCCAGTCCGTCGGCATGCTCGACGCATGGGGCGATCATCCCGTGGTGGCTCAGACCTTGGCTGAAGCCTCAGATGCGTTGGGTGAAGACCTAGGCCTGCTGATCAAGCAGGGCCCTAAAGAAACGCTGGCGCTGACCACCAACACACAGCCCGTGATGCTGGTGGCTGCTGTCGCCGCCTACCGTGTGTGGCTGGCTGAAACAGGTGCACTGCCTGCCGCTGTGGCCGGCCATTCGCTCGGCGAATACTCCGCTTTGGTGGCATCGGGCGTGTTGACCTTGACGCAAGCCACGCCACTGGTGCGCTTTCGGGCCCAAGCCATGCAGGATGCCGTGCCCGTTGGCGTCGGCGCGATGGCTGCCATTTTGGGCATGGAGGCAGCCAAGGTCATCGAAGGTTGTGCAGAGGCCGTGCGTAGCTTTGGTTCAAGCACGGCGGAAGTGGTCGAGGCGGTCAATTTCAATGATGCCGGGCAGACCGTGATTGCCGGCAGCAAGGCTGCTGTCGACAAGGCCTGCGAAGTCCTCAAGGCCAACGGTGCCAAGCGCGCCTTGCTGCTGTCGGTGTCCGCGCCTTTTCACTCCAGCCTGATGAAGCCGGCAGCTGAAAAACTCAGAGAAAAACTCGCCAGCGTGGTCTTGGCCGCGCCGCTGATTCCGGTCATCAATAATATCGATGTGGCGGTCGAGACCGATTCCGATCGGATTCGCGACGCGCTTTATCGACAGGCTTTTGGCCCGGTGCGCTGGGTTGAATGCGTGCAAGCTATCAAGGCCCATGGCGTGATGACGCTGGTGGAATGTGGGCCCGGCAAAGTGCTGGCTGGTATGGTCAAGCGCATTGATGCGGAACTCACGGGCGCAGCCCTTTTTGATCCTTCGAGCCTCACGGATGTGAAGACTCTCTTAACGAGCGAAGAAGCATGACTGACAAAAAATTAGAAGGCCAGTTGGCTCTGGTCACCGGCGCCTCGCGCGGCATTGGTGCGGCCATCGCGCTGGAGCTCGCCAAGCGCGGCATGAAGGTCATCGGCACCGCCACCACCGACGAAGGTGCCGCCAAAATTTCCAACACGCTGTCGAGCTTTCCGGGCTGCGCTGGCAAAAACCTGAACGTCACTGATGCACCCGCCATCGAGGCCTTGATCGACAGCTTGGTCAAGGAACACGGCGGTTTGCAAGTGCTCGTCAACAATGCGGGCATCACGCGCGACATGCTGGCCATGCGCCTGAAAGACGACGACTGGGATGCCGTGCTCGACACCAATCTCAAGGCCGTGTTTCGCATGAGCCGCGCCGTCATGCGCAACATGATGAAGCAGCGCTATGGCCGCATCATCAGCATCACCTCGGTGGTGGGCGCGTCTGGCAATGCTGGGCAAGCCAATTACGCCGCCGCCAAAGCTGGTGTTGCCGGCATGACCCGTGCGCTGGCCCGCGAATTGGGCTCACGCGGTATCACGGTGAATTGCATCGCACCCGGTTTTATTGAAACCGACATGACGGCGAGCCTGCCTGAAGAGCAGCAAAAAGCCTTGTTGAGTCAGATCCCGCTGGGTCACTTGGGCAAGCCACAAGACATTGCGCATGCGGTCGCTTTTGTGGCGAGCCCAGAGGCGAGTTACATCACGGGCCAAGAGATTCATATCAACGGCGGCATGTACATGTAAGCTTGGCCGAGTGCTAAAAATCAGCCGGTTCGCATCCGTCCGGCAGGCCTGCTGAGATTCACCTCTCTTACCGGCTAAAATCACGGATTAATTCACAACCCTTAGAGGGAACTATGAGCGATATCGAATCACGTGTTAAGAAAATCATTGCTGAGCAACTGGGCGTTGAAGAAGGCCAAGTTACCAGCGAAAAATCGTTTGTTGCCGATCTCGGTGCAGACTCTCTTGACACGGTTGAACTGGTGATGGCACTCGAAGACGAGTTTGGCATCGAAATCCCAGACGAAGATGCAGAAAAAATCACGACCGTCCAGAACGCGATTGATTACGCCAACACCCATCACAAAGCCTGAACTGGCTTCCCCCCTGACTGTAAAAGGCCGCTCGCGGCCTTTTGAGTTTTTCTTGAGGATTTGCGCATGAGCCGTCGTCGCGTCGTCGTGACAGGTCTAGGCTGCATCAGCCCAGTGGGTAACACTGTGGCTGATTCCTGGAACAGCCTGCTTGCCGGAACATCCGGCATTGATCAGATCACGCACTTTGATCCGAGCACTTTTTCCTGCAAATTTGCAGGCGAAGTCAAAGGCTTCTCCATCACGGATTACATCCCTGAAAAAGAAGCTCGTCACATGGACCGCTTTATCCACTTGGGCATGGCAGCAGCCATGCAGGCGGTGGCTGACAGCGGTTTGCCAACGGGTGATGACCTGAGCTATGAGATGGCCACCCGCATCGGTTGCAATATCGGTTCTGGTATTGGCGGTTTGCCAATGATTGAGCAGACGCACACCGAGTTGATGAACAAAGGGGCGCGGCGGATTTCACCCTTTTTCGTACCTGCGTCCATCATCAACATGATCTCCGGTCATGTGTCCATCAAGTATGGTTTCAAGGGCCCCAATATTGCAGTCGTGACCGCTTGCACAACTGGTCTGCACGCCATTGGCCTGTCGGCACGGATGATCGAGTACGGCGATTGCGATGTGATGGTGGCTGGCGGCGCTGAAGCGACAATCTCACCTTTGGGTTTAGGCGGCTTTGCGTCGGCCCGTGCCTTGTCAACCCGCAATGACGATCCGAAGACCGCGTCCCGGCCTTGGGACAAAGACCGCGACGGCTTTGTGTTGGGCGAGGGTGGTGGTGTGCTGGTGCTCGAAGAGTACGAACACGCTAAGGCGCGTGGTGCCAAAATTTACGCCGAGCTGACTGGCTTTGGCATGAGTGGCGACGCTTATCACATGACCACGCCCGACGAGGACGGTCCGCGCCGGTCGATGGCCATGGCGCTGAAAAACGCCGGCGTCAATGCCGACGAGGTTCAATACCTCAACGCGCACGGCACCTCGACGCCATTGGGTGACTTGAACGAAACCAACGCTATCAAGGCAGCCTTTGGCGAGCATGCCAAAAACTTGGTGGTCAGTTCGACCAAGTCCATGACGGGTCATTTGCTCGGCGGTGCTGGCGGTGTTGAATCGGTGTTCACCGTGCTGTCGCTGTATCATCAGAAAATTCCGCCAACCATCAACATCTTCAATCAAGATCCTGTTTGCGATCTTGATTACTGCGCCAATACTGCGCGGGACGCGAAGATTGATGTGGCTGTTAAAAACAATTTTGGTTTTGGCGGCACCAACGGTTCTCTGGTCTTCAAGCGGGTTTGAAGCCGCTTTGTTCAGAGTATTTCTGGTCTGAGTTCATCTCCCATTGAAGCTGACCCTACATAGCGCCCCATCGGTTTCATATCCGTTGGGGCGTTCGCGTTTTTTGGGCTGTCTATTGCTTGTCGGGTGGTTGATTGCTGCTGGCGTTACGCTACGGTGGTGGCAAGCGACGGCGACTGCCGATTGGCGACCTCTGCTGGGTTGCGCTGCCTTGTTGCTTGCAGCTGGGATGATGGCTACCGGTTGGCGTCGCTCACCGGTGGGGCGCTTGCAATGGGATGGTCAGCGCTGGCGCTGGGTGAGTTTGGTCTATAGCAGTGGTACAGATCTGGAGCCACCGATGGTGGTGCTTGATGTTCAGTTCGCGCTCTTGCTCAAGCTTAACAATCAGGCCGGCGCCGTGTGGTGGTTGTGGGCCGAACGGTCGACAGCACAGGCACGTTGGTTCGACTTGCGCCGCGCCGTCTATGCAAAGCACAGACCCACAACTTTTCAGGACTCTGACGCGGCTGAGGGCGCTCTTGGCGAGCTAGCGGCTAAAGTGGAGCATCCTCACTCTGCGCCTGCCCGACATCTTTGATGAATCCCGACAAGCCCCCCATCTCCGTCAGCAGCGGCGACAGCGATGCCCTGCTGGTTGAACGGACTGTGGCAGGCGATCAAAAGGCTTTTGAGTTGTTGGTCATCAAATACGAACGCCGCGTTCAGCGGCTGATTGGCCGCATGGTGCGCGACGTCGATTTGGTTGAAGACATCGCTCAGGAAACTTTCATTCGGGCTTACCGCGCGCTGGCGCAGTTTCGCGGTGACGCCCAGTTCTACACCTGGCTCTACCGGATTGCCGTGAACACGGCCAAAAAATTCTTGATGGACCTCAAGCGGAACCCGACCGTTTCGGAGAATTCCTTCAAATCAACCGACGACGATGAAACTTCGCGGGTAGAAAACGAACTAACAAGTCCGGAAACGCCAGAAGCCGTGTTGGCCAGCAAGGAAATCGCTGAAATGGTCAACAGTGCGATGGACGCCTTGCCTGAAGAGCTGCGACAAGCGATCACCTTGCGTGAGATTGAAGGCCTGACCTATGAAGAAATTGCAGATGCCATGAGTTGCCCCATCGGAACCGTCCGTTCACGGATTTTCAGAGCCCGTGAAGCCATCTCGCTGAAGATCAAGCCCATGCTGGAGAATCAGTCAGGAAAACGTTGGTAATTTTTGGTAAATGACCTGAAACCTTGAACTTTCTTCGAATCTTATGAAGACAACTTTTTCCAATACCGTCGGCGACGACAGTATGTCAGCGATGGCGGACGGTGAACTGCGTGGCGAAGCATTCACCCAAGCGCTGGCAGCCTGCGAACGCGATCCAGCCATGCTGGCCGGGTGGCACTCCTATCACCTCATCGGAGACGTGCTGCGCTCGCCTGACTTGCTTGGAACGCGCAGTGCATCACCATTGTTATCGCGCCTCCAAAGCCGGCTGGCACATGAAGTCATACAACCCGTCGCGCGGACTGACGTTTCACAGCTATCGCCGGGCTCTATCCCTGAAGAGAAACAAACTGCAGCCAACGATCCTACTTTTCGCTTGAAGATGGTGGCGGCCGGCATGGTTTCCATGGGCTTAGTTGCTGTGATGGTCTGGACGCTGGCTGTGCAAACCTCTTCAACGGGTTCACAACTCGTGCAGAGCCCTGCGTCGACAGATTCCGTGTTGATGGCCTCGCCGCACGGCATCATCGTACGTGACGCCCGACTCGATGAATTGTTGGCGGCGCATAAGCAGGTGGGCGGTAACTCAGCCTTGCAAATTCCCTCCGGATTTTTGCGCAATGCTACTTTTGAAACATCGCCACATGTGCGTCGCTGAGCGTTGCTTCGGACGCGTGTGGCTTGGCTTTGCTTTAGGCTTGGCCAGTGCAGTACTGGCAGTGCCTACCTTGGCAGCTCCTCCAGACAGTATGACCTTGCGAGTGCCAGTTTCTGCAGTCAATGTTGCCGAGCCTGCCAACATCACCGACTGGCTCATGCGCATGCACGAGGCCTCACGCAAGCGCTCCTACGTTGGCACCTTTGTGGTGTCGTCGAGTGCGGCCATGTCGAGCGCCCGCATCTGGCACGTTTGCCAAGGCGACGAGCAAGTCGAGCGGGTGGAAACACTGACGGGATCGCCCCGTTCGGTGTACCGACACAACAAGCAAGTGCACACCTTCATGCCCGACAGCAAGGTAATGCTCAGTGAACGCCGCGAATCGCTGGGAATGTTTCCTGATTTGTTGAAATCTGCAGGCAGCGGCATTGCCGGCTATTACACGTCGAAAGCCGTTGGCCATGAGCGGGTCGCCGGGATCAAGACCGACGTTGTTGAGTTGCGACCGAAGGACAATTTGCGATTCGCATACCGCATTTGGGCCGAGGAAAAAAGTGGCCTGGTGATCAAACTGCAAACGCTGAACGCGGAAGACCAAGTCATTGAGCAGGCGGCATTTTCTGAGCTGCAGCTAGACGTTCCTCTAAAGATGGAAAAGCTGCTGCAGATGATGGTTAAAACCGACGGCTATAGGGTTGAAAAATTAACGTTGCACAAAACCACCGCCGACGCTGAGGGTTGGGTGCTGAAGACACCTGTGGCTGGCTTCAATTCAGTCAGCTGCTATCAGCGCCCGGCGACAAACTCTACGTTCGTGGGGCGTGCTGAGCCGATGCAATGGACTTTTTCCGATGGATTGGCGTCGGTGTCATTATTTGTGGAGCCTTACGATGAGCAGCATCACAAGCAAGAGTCGAGTCTGTCCATCGGAGCGACCCAAACCATCACCCGCCGCGTTGACGCGTATTGGGTGACGGTCATGGGTGAAGTGCCCTTGGCCACTTTGAAACTGTTTGCCTCCGGCCTTGAACGTAAGCGCTAGTGTCACCAACTACCCGCGAGGTTCCGGTGGTCATTCTTTTTCTCATTTTGTTATTTTCAGAAAGCTCATGATGCTTAATTTGAATCCAACCCCTTTGCGTTCTTGTGTTTTGGCTGGCCTTTTGGTCTTGGGCCTAGCGGGTTCAACTATTCCCTTGCAGCCCGTTTGGGCACAAGCTCGCGGATTGCCTGATTTTCCAGATCTGGTTGACCAGGTCGGTCCTGCAGTGGTTAACATTCGCACGCTTGAAAAAACCAAGCCTAGCAGCGATACAGGCAACGATGAGCAAATGCTGGAGTTCTTCCGTCGTTTTGGAATTCCTGTGCCACCTAATTTACCGCGCACGCCGCGCTCTGACAAAGGTCAAACTGAGGAGGGCCAGCCCCGCGGTGTCGGGTCTGGTTTTATTTTGTCTGCTGATGGCTTCGTCATGACAAACGCACACGTGGTTGACGGTGCCGACGAGGTTCTCGTCACGCTGACGGACAAGCGCGAATTCAAGGCCAAGATCATTGGCACCGATAAACGCACTGATGTGGCGGTTGTCAAGATCGATGCAACAGGCTTGCCGGCTGTAAAGATTGGAGACGTCAACCGAATTCGAGTGGGCGAATGGGTGATGGCCATTGGCTCGCCTTTTGGCCTTGAAAATACGGTCACAGCCGGCATCGTCAGTGCCAAGCAGCGTGACACGGGAGACTATCTCCCGCTTATACAAACCGACGTTGCGATCAATCCGGGTAATTCCGGCGGGCCACTGATCAATATGCGTGGCGAAGTGGTTGGCATCAACAGCCAGATCTACTCACGGTCTGGTGGTTTCCAAGGTATTTCTTTTGCCATACCTATTGACGAAGCGATGCGCGTTTCGGATCAACTGCGTACATCTGGCCGCGTCACGCGCGGGCGCATTGGTGTTCAGATCGACCAAGTCAGCAAAGAAGTGGCCGAGTCGATTGGCTTGGGTAAGCCGCAAGGCGCCTTAGTGCGGGGTGTTGAAGCGGGTGCACCTGCCGAAAAGGCTGGCATCGAAGCGGGGGACATCATCACCAAGTTTGACGGTAAGGTTATCGAGAAGTCTAGCGACTTGCCTAGGCTGGTTGGTAGCGTTAAGCCGGGCACTCGCGCCACCGTCACGATATTTCGTCGCGGTGCGACGCGCGATGTGATGGTGAAAATAGCAGAAGTTGAACCAGAAAAGTCAGCGCAACGCATTGCATCCACTCAGCAGAAGCCATCTGTTGTGGGGCCTGGGCAGGCAATGGGTCTGGTCGTTAGCGAATTAAGCGAGCAACAAAAGAAAGAATTGAAATTGCGCGGCGGCGTTCTTGTTCAATCGGCAGAAGGTGCGTCGGCTCGCTCAGGTCTGCGCGAGGGTGATGTGATCGTGGCGATTGCCAATACAGAAGTATTGAACGTCAAGGAGTTTGAGCAAGTACTATCTAAGTCCGACAAAACCAAGGCGGTGAATGTTCTGTTCAGGCGCGGTGAGTGGGCTCAATACGCTCTGATCCGGCCTAGTCGTTGAGTTGAGTCTTCTCAAACCCAGTTTAAAACTAGGGCTTTTCATGGTTTTATTGCAGTTGCGAGGCTTTAAAAATATTTATTTTTAGGCTTTCAGGATCTTAAGCTTGTGGGTAAACACTAGCTTTCGAGCTTGGCCCCTTGTTTCAAATAAGACGCTACATTACTTTTGGTAGAATAGACTCTTACTTTCGGGCCTTTCCGCTATATGAATGGTCTAAGAATGCCACAGATTGCCCCTTTTTAAACGATTTATCAACGATACACAGTTCCTCTACAAGTTGTTCATGGTTGTTATTTTGGATTGTTTATAAGTTGTGCATAACTTCTCTGTTGCGGCTCTGCAACGTCGTCGATTTGGTCTTTTCCGAACGACGCAAGGCCGGCTTTTTCCCTACAATGAAGTTCCAACTATCGCAGTTGCCATAGATTGTTGGTTCAGGGCGCGTCGCAAACCGACGCGCCCTTTTTTATGTCCGTTGCGAATTGGGTTTGCCCAGTTCGCAATACTTTCAAGTACTTAGGCGTTTCCTTTGATGAATCACATCAGAAATTTTTCGATCATTGCCCACATTGATCACGGCAAATCAACACTCGCTGACCGCATCATCCAGCGTTGCGGTGGATTGCAAGATCGTGAAATGAGCGCGCAGGTTCTCGACTCCATGGATATTGAAAAAGAGCGTGGGATAACCATCAAAGCGCAGACCGCTGCACTGCGCTACAAAGCCGCCGATGGTCAGATATACAACCTCAATTTGATCGACACGCCGGGCCATGTCGACTTCTCCTATGAAGTGAGTCGTTCGCTGTCTGCGTGCGAAGGTGCCTTGCTTGTGGTGGATGCGAGCCAAGGTGTTGAAGCGCAGACGGTGGCGAATTGCTATACCGCGCTCGATCTCGGCGTGACTGTGTTGCCCGTGCTCAATAAGATGGATTTGCCGCAAGCTGATCCGGACAATGCGCGGCAGGAAATCGAAGATGTGATCGGTATCGACGCGACGGATGCGATTCCTTGCAGCGCCAAAACCGGCATGGGGATTGATGAAATTCTCGAAGCCGTCATAGTGCGCTTTCCGCCGCCTAAAGGAAACCCGGACGGTCCGTTGCGCGCCATGATCATTGACAGTTGGTACGACGCTTACGTGGGCGTGGTCATGCTGGTGCGCGTGGTCGATGGTCGACTCGCCAAAGGCGATCGCATCAAGTTGATGGCGACTGAAGCCTTGTACAACGCAGAGCAACTCGGCGTTTTCACGCCGCACACCGAAGCACGACAGTCGCTCGAAGCGGGCGAGGTCGGTTTTGTGATTGCCGGCATCAAAGAGCTGCAAGCCGCCAAGGTCGGCGACACGCTGACCATGATCAAGCCCGGCACGGGCGGTGCCGCTTTCGCCGCGACCGAGGCGCTGCCGGGTTTCAAGGAAATTCAGCCGCAGGTGTTTGCTGGTTTGTACCCAAGCGAAGCCAGTGAATACGACTCGCTGCGTGATGCGCTGGAAAAACTCAAGCTCAACGACGCCTCATTGCATTACGAACCTGAAGTCAGCCAAGCGCTGGGTTTTGGTTTTCGCTGTGGCTTCTTGGGCTTGCTGCACATGGAGATAGTCCAAGAGCGGCTGGAGCGCGAGTTCGACCAAGACCTGATCACCACCGCGCCGAGCGTGGTCTATGAAGTAGTCATGCCGGGTGGCGAGGTCTTGATGGTGGAAAACCCGTCGAAGATTCCAGACGCTGGTCGAATTCAAGAAATTCGTGAACCCATCGTCACCGTCCATCTGTATATGCCGCAAGACTATGTGGGTGCGGTCATGACGCTGGCTAACAACAAGCGCGGCATTCAGCAAAACATGGCTTACCACGGCAAGCAAGTCATGCTGACGTATGACATGCCGCTGGGTGAGATCGTGCTCGACTTCTTTGACAAGCTGAAATCGGTCTCGCGCGGGTACGCCTCGATGGACTACGATTTCAAAGAGTTCCGTGCGTCAGATGTTGTCAAGGTCGACATTTTGCTCAACGGTGAGCGTGTCGATGCGTTGTCAATCATTGTTCACCGTAGCCAGTCGGTCTACCGCGGTCGTGCCGTGGTGGCCAAAATGCGCGAGATTATTTCGCGCCAGCAGTTTGACGTTGCCATTCAAGCGGCCATTGGCGCCAACGTGATTGCGCGTGAGACAATCAAAGCCCTGCGCAAAAACGTCATCGCCAAGTGCTACGGTGGCGATATTTCGCGCAAAAAGAAGCTGCTCGAAAAACAAAAAGCTGGCAAAAAACGCATGAAACAAATCGGTTCTGTCGAGGTGCCTCAAGAGGCCTTCTTGGCCATATTGCAGGTGGAAGATTAAATGCTTGGTGTCATGAGTTCAATCACAGCCTTGGTGCTGGCAGCTTTTGTGGGCTACGGTGGTGCTTGGTACATGGGCGCAGTCGACGGTAATTTTTCGCTGCTGCTGTTTCTGGCAACAGTGGTGACCGGTATTTACTGGTTGGCGGAACGCTTCTACTTCTTGCCGCAACGCCGCCATGCGGTTCAAGTGCTGGAGCAAGCCACCGCCAAACGCAATTTGGAATTGGTCAAACTGGGCGTGCAAGCGGTGCAGCCCGACGTCGTTGAAGCGCGTGCGCGCCTGATGATGCAGCCTTGGTGGCTGGATTGGACGGCCGGACTGTTCCCCGTCATCATTGTTGTGTTTGTATTACGGTCGTTTTTGTTTGAACCCTTCAAGATTCCATCGGGCTCGATGATCCCGACCTTGATGATCAATGACTTGATCTTGGTGAATAAATTCCATTACGGCGTGCGCTTGCCGGTGATTTTTACCAAGATTATCGACAACCACAGCCCCGAACGTGGCGACGTCATGGTCTTTCGCTACCCGCCACAACCCAGCCTTGACTACATCAAGCGCGTGGTCGGCATTCCGGGCGACGAGGTTGCGTATCTGAACAAGACTTTGACAATCAATGGCAAGCCGCTGGCTAAAAATGCGCTGCCTGAATTTTTTGACGAAGATGCGCTTCGCTACACCAAACAATTCGAAGAAGCCTCGTCCACTGGTGAGCGCAAACACCGCATCTTGAATGACGATGACCGTCCGTCGTTCATTCAAGCCACGTCTGATTTTCCGTTTCGCGAAAATTGCCGCTATAGCAGCGAAGGTGTGGTTTGCAAGGTGCCAGCAGGTCACTACTTCATGATGGGCGACAACCGCGACAACTCGCTGGACTCGCGTTATTGGGGCTTTGTGCCTGAGAAAAATATCGTCGGTAAAGCTTTTTTTGTCTGGATGAACTTCGGTAATTTGAAGCGCATTGGCAGCATTGAATAAGTTGCCGTATTGCTTCGAGTTAGCATCATGAGTGCTCAAACCGTTAACCTTTCAGCGTCCAATCAGCCCAAGCTCAGCCTGCCTTTGCAAGGCCTGCAAAAGCGGCTGGCGCATGAGTTCGCCAACCCTCAACTCTTGCAGTTGGCGCTGACGCACCGCAGTTTTTCGGGCGACCACAATGAGCGGCTCGAATTCTTGGGTGACTCGGTGCTCAACTTGGCTGTTGCCGGTCTGTTGTTCGAGCGGCTAGCAGCCCAGCCCGAAGGTGATTTGTCGCGCGCGCGGGCCAACCTGGTCAAGCAAGAAACACTGCACCAACTGGCCATCACCTTGGGTTTGCCGACGCTGCTGCGCTTAGGTGAAGGCGAAGCCAAATCAGGCGGTCAAAAGCGGCCTTCGATTTTGGCCGACGCGCTGGAAGCGGTGATTGGTGCGGTTTACCTCGATGCCGGTTTCGACAGCGCATCGGCCTTGGTTAGGCGGCTGTTTCAAGATGTCGACATCACGCCGCACATGCCGGCCATCGACAAAGACCCGAAGACCGAGTTGCAGGAATGGCTGCAGGGTCGCAAAATGAACCTGCCGATTTACCGGGTCGTCGCTACCTCCGGCGCGGCCCACCAGCAAACCTTTGACGTGGAATGCGAGATTGTTGAACACGGCCGTGCTGAACGCGGCATCGGTGGTTCGCGGCGCGCGGGCGAGCAAGCTGCAGCCGCAGCCATGCTGTCTTTTCTCAAGACACTCGGCACTTAATTAGCTAAACCTCGCTGCCTGAAGGCGGCTGAAGATGGACACACATGACTGACGGCAAAAAAGCCCCTACCCCAACCGACTCGACAGCGCAGTCGCCTGACGCGCTTGAAGCCATGCTGACGCAAGCCATGTCGACCCGCGCAAGCAACGCACCGGCAGTGCCCAGCGTCGGTCAGCGCTGCGGCTTGATCGCCATTGTCGGCAAGCCGAACGTCGGCAAATCCACCTTGCTGAATGCCCTGGTGGGCCAAAAAATCAGCATCACCTCGCGCAAGGCGCAAACCACGCGGCACCGCATCACCGGCATGCGCACGGTGGGGCCTACGCAGTACGTGTTTGTCGACACGCCGGGCTTTCAAACACGCCACAGCAATGCGCTGAACCGCTCGTTGAACCGTACCGTGGTGGGCGCGGTCAACGACGTTGATCTGATTGTTTTTGTGGTCGAAGCG
>CANFZL010000027.1 GCA_947451205.1 Comamonadaceae bacterium | reverse complement strand
TTGGTGGGCCATGTCAAAGGCGTGAGTGACATGAACTCGCTGGCGGCTTGGACCAATGAACAGTTTGACCCCAGCTTGTCTTGGGCCGACGTGGCCTGGGTCAAAGAACGCTGGGGCGGCAAACTGATTCTCAAAGGGATTCAAGACGTTGAAGACGCCAAACTCGCCGTGCAAAGCGGTGCCGACGCCATCGTCGTCAGCAACCATGGCGGGCGGCAACTTGACGGTGCGCAGTCCAGCATCGAGGCGTTGCCCGCCATCGTCGCCGCTGTCGGCTCAGACATCGAAGTTTGGATGGATGGCGGCATCCGCTCCGGCCAAGACGTTCTGAAGGCTTGGGCCTTGGGCGCGCGCGGCACCTTGATCGGCCGCGCCATGGTCTACGGCTTGGGGGCCATGGGCGAAGCTGGCGTCAGCAAAGCGCTGCAAATCATCCACAAAGAACTCGACATCACGATGGCGTTTTGCGGCCGTACGGACATCCAAACCGTCGACAAAAGTATTTTGTTGCCGGGGACATTTCCGACAGCGTAAAGTCTCGGCTTCGTCTGCACCCACAACCTACCGCCCATGTTGTTTCTTCTTTCCCCGGCCAAAGCCCTTGACTACGACACGCCGGCGCACGTGGCCAGCCACACGCAGCCGCTTTTCAAGCGGCAATCGGCGGAGCTGATTGAGGTGTTGAAGACACAGTCACCGCAGCAGATCAGCAGTTTGATGAAACTCTCTGACAAGTTGTCTGGTCTCAACGTGGCGCGATACGAAGCATGGTCGCCGAAGTTCACGGCCAATAACTCAAAGCAGGCGGCGCTGGCCTTCAATGGTGACGTCTATGAAGGGCTGAATGCCAAGACCCTGAACGAGCCCGATTTGCAGTGGGCGCAAGCGCATGTCTGCATCTTGAGCGGACTGTATGGTGTGCTGCGGCCGCTGGACTGGATGCAGCCTTACCGGCTTGAAATGGGCACCGCGCTGGCCACTGCGCGTGGCAAAAATCTGTACCAGTTTTGGGGCAGCGAAATTTCCAATTACCTGAACGAACGCGCGGCGGCGGATGCCTCGCCGGTGGTGGTCAATCTCGCCAGCGAAGAGTACTTCAAGGTGGTTGACCGCAAGGCCTTGAAACCCCGCGTGGTGACTTGCGTTTTTCAAGAACTCAAAGCCGGCCAGTACAAAATTATCAGCTTCATGGCCAAGCGCGCACGCGGTTTGATGGTGCGTTACGCGGTTGAAAACAAGCTGGACAGTGTGAAAAAACTGGAATCCTTTAACCTTGAGGGCTATGACTATTCGCCCGACGTGTCCGAGCCCGACCGTCTGGTGTTTCGTCGCCAGTCGAGCTGATCTTCAAGGATCTCAAGGAGCTTCCCCGTGAGCAACAACGCCTTTGCCAACAATAACCTCGAACAAGACATCACACCCGCCGTGAGTGTGTGGCTGGCCGAGCAGCGAGCCGCTGGCTTTGGCCAGGATCAGTTGCTGAAGTCGCTGATCGACGCTGGCTGGGGTGATGTTGCGGCCCGGCATCTGCTGGCCATGCCGGTCGTGGTGGGGCCAGATAACGTGCCCTTCCCGCTGCCAGTGCCTTGGCCAGTGCATGCGGGTGAGCGCTTGGCGCTGCACGCTGGCGACCGGCAAGTCAATGCCATCACGGTGCTGCAAGACCCGCCGCTGTTGGTACTGGAAGGGCTACTGAGCCGCGAAGAGTGTCAGGCGCTGATAGCGGCAGCCGCACCGCGCATGTCGCGCTCGCTCACGGTCGATGTGAAGACCGGCGGCGAAGAAACCAATCAAGCCCGCACCAGCGAAGGCATGTTTTTTGAACGCGGCGAGAACGAACTCATCAGCCGCATTGAAGTGCGTATTGGCGCGCTGCTGGGTTGGCCGGTGCAAAACGGCGAAGGCCTGCAAGTGCTGCGCTACGGCCCCGGTGCGGAGTACAAGCCGCACTATGATTATTTTGACCCTGCCGAGCCCGGCACGGCGAGCATTTTGCAACGCGGCGGCCAGCGCGTGGCCACCTTGGTGATGTACCTGAACGAACCCGCAGCCGGCGGTGCTACTGTTTTTCCTGACGTGGCTTTGGCTGTTGTGCCCAAGTGCGGCAACGCGGTATTTTTCAGCTACAGCCAGCCGCACCCTGTGAGCCGAACGCTGCATGGTGGCGCGCCGGTGGTCAGCGGCGACAAGTGGATCGCCACCAAATGGCTGCGAGAACGCGAATTTATTTGAAGCCTTGATTGAAGACACGCCATGAACTCTCCTGAACAATCCCAGCTGGGCAAAGCCTCGGCCTATGCGGATGAATACGACGCCTCGCTGCTGTTTCCTATCGCGCGTGCAGGCAAGCGACAAGAGATTGGCGTGACCGCGCAAGCGCCTTTTTTTGGCGCCGACATGTGGACGGCCTATGAGCTCAGCTGGCTCAACTTGCGCGGTAAACCGCAGGTGGCGCTGGCGCAAGTGGTGGTGCCGTGCGAAACGCTCAACATCATCGAAAGCAAGTCATTCAAGCTCTACCTGAACAGCTTCAACAACAGCCGCTTTGCCGATGCCACCGAGGTGCTGGCGCTGCTCAGGCGCGACCTCAGCGAAGCCGCTTGGCGCGGCACGGTACTGCCCGCAA
The DNA here is from genome assembly GCA_947451205.1 of Comamonadaceae bacterium. Taxonomy (GTDB): domain Bacteria; phylum Pseudomonadota; class Gammaproteobacteria; order Burkholderiales; family Burkholderiaceae_C; genus Polaromonas. Next base: position 12,963 of record CANFZL010000027.1, on the reverse strand, counting down.
CGGCAAGCGCACCGCCCTCGGTGGGCGTCAAGCTGCTGCTGCCCGACATGTTTGACCGTGAACCTTTGCAAGAACTCGATGGCTTGAATCTCGACCGGCTTGATGTCGAATGCACGCGCTACACACCAGCGCCTGATCTGTTGAAAGCCGATGCAGACGAAGCGCCAGTGAGCGAAGTGCTGACCAGCCACTTGCTCAAAAGCAATTGCTTGGTCACCGGCCAGCCGGATTGGGGCAGCGTGCAAATCAGCTACAACGGGCCACCCATTGACCAGGAAGGTCTGCTGCAATACCTGGTGAGTTTTCGCAATCACAACGAGTTTCATGAGCAGTGTGTCGAGCGGATTTTCATGGACATATGGAGCCGCTGCAAACCGGCCAAGCTGGCTGTATTTGCTCGCTACACGCGGCGCGGTGGCCTGGACATCAACCCGTTTCGCACCAGCTACCCGCAGGCACTGCCGCCTGCAGTGCGCACAGCCCGCCAATGAACGGGCTTTAAAAAAGCTGGTCCCTGTAGGGCGGCACAGGCTCTTCGGCGATCCCACCCCCTGAAGCTGGCAACGCCGACAACTTTTGCAACGCTGAAGCGTCTTCCGTCTTCAACAAAGTGCCAACGCGCACACCCAGCAGCCGCAGTTTTTTTGTCAAAGGCACGCGTTTGAGCGCCAAGCCAGCCGTCTGCCGAATGGTTGTGGCGTCTGCCGTGTAGTGCGTCAGCGTCTGGTCGCGCGTGACGCTTTGAAAGTTGTCATAGCGCAGCTTGATGCCGATGGTCTTGCCCACATAACCCTTGCGCTGCAGGTCTTCGGCCACCTTCTCGCACAGCCGCGTGAAGACAGCACCGAGCTCGGCCTTGTCGCGCACCGCGTGCAGGTCGCGCTCAAAAGTTGTTTCACGGCTCATCGACACCGGCTCACTCTCAGTCACCACCGGCCGCAGGTCGCGACCCCAAGCCGCGTCATGCATCCAAGCCCCGGTGGCTTGACCAAAGTGATCGATCAGCCAACCGATCTCTTGCGCCGCCATCTCGCCAATCGTGTGGATGTTCAGCGCCGCCAGCTTGGCATCCGACTTCGGTCCAATGCCGTTGATCTTGCGACAGGCCAGCGGCCAGATCATGCTTTGCAGGTCGGCCTCCTGAACAATCGAAATGCCATTCGGCTTATTGAACTCGCTGGCCATTTTTGCGATGAGTTTGTTCGGCGCGACGCCGATGGAGCAAGTCAGACCGGTCTTCTCCAGAATGCTGCGTTGAAGCAGCCGCGCCAGCGATCGGCCGCCGCCCCTCTGACCGCCGGGCACGTCGGTGAAGTCGATGTAGACCTCGTCAACGCCCCGGTCTTCTACCAACGGCGCGACTTCCCGAATAGCCTCCTTGAAGGCCCGCGAGTACTTGCGCACCTCGTCAAAATCCACCGGCAAGACAATCGCGTCAGGGCAGAGCTTGGCGGCCTTCATCATGCCCATGGCGGAGCCGACACCAAACTGCCGCGCAGCATAGGTCGCCGTGGTGATGACGCCGCGCCCCACATAGTCCTTGAGCCGGGGGAAGTCGTCGACAGGAATGAAACGCAGCGCGCGTTCGCCCTGGGCTACACCTGTGGCTTCTAGCAAGGCGTCGTCCACCCGACGGCGACCGCCGCCGATGACCACCGGCAGGCCCTTCAGCTGGGGGTAGCGCAGCAACTCGATGGACGCAAAAAAAGCGTCCATGTCGAGATGGGCAATACGGCGGATCACGGCCCTTACAAAAACCGATCCAGCAGCTTGCGTGAATGCCGGTCCATCTGGGCCAAATCGCGAATCAAAAATTGCACGCCGTGGCTGTCGGTGACGAGCAACACCGTGGCGGACAAACGGCGAATGTCTTCTTCGCCTTTTAGATTCAAACTGGTGTTGCCGCGGTCGGTTTCGATGTCCCAAGTACAAGGTGCGACCAAGCTGCTGACACCGTTCAATTTCAAGATGCGCGGCATGAACTCGCGCTGAGTCAAAGCGCGCAACACGTTGACACGCAAGCTGGCAGACAAGTCGTTCAACGTGGCGATCCACAGCAGCTCGTGGCCTTCGGCGTCCACCAAGGCCACAGCTTCATCGGGCGCGGCCACGGGAAAAGCCCGGACAGCGATGACCTGTTCATGGCGCACGCCTAGGCTTGAGACATAAAACCAGTGGCCAGCCGCATCGCAGTCAAATTCAAAATTCAGCGTGCTCACAAAACATCCTTTGCGCTGTGTGGCACAGCCACGGGCGCGCTCAAAGGCGCAGCGTCGACGATGGGTAACTCGCGCAGCACAGCACCCTCAGCTTCGGCTTGACGCTGCTGTGCTTCGTACAAGCGCCAGTAAGCACCCTGCGCCGCAATCAGCTCGTCGTGTGGGCCGACCTCGACAATGTGACCTTTGTCCATCACCACCAATCGGTCGGCTTTGCGCAATGTCGACAAGCGGTGGGCAATCGCAATGGTTGTGCGTCCACGCACTAAATTGTCCAACGCATTTTGAATTTCTTTTTCGGTTTCGGTGTCCACCGACGACGTGGCTTCGTCCAGAATCAAAATGCGCGGGTTGATCAACAGCGCCCGGGCAATCGAGATGCGTTGGCGCTCGCCACCCGACAAGCCTTGGCCGCGTTCGCCGACCAGTGAGTCGTAGCCTTGGGGCATGCGCAAAATAAATTCGTGCGCATGGGCTGCGCGCGCCGCAGCCACGATCTCTTGCCTTGAAGCATTCGGTTTGCCGTACGCAATGTTGTCGGAGACCGTGCCAAAAAACAAAAACGGCTCTTGCAATACCAGCCCAATATTGCGACGGTAGTCGCTGACGCTGAACTGCCGAATGTCGATGCCATCCAGCGCAATACGGCCCTCGGTGACATCGTAAAACCGGCACATTAAATTCACCAAGGTGCTTTTACCAGACCCGCTGTGGCCGACCAGACCAATCATTTCCCCTGGCGCGATGTCAAGATTCAATTGACGAATCACGGCGCGGTTGCCGTACCTGAAATCGGCATTCGTCAAGGTCAGACGCCCTTTCACATCGGGCATGGGCAGCGGATTTTTCGGCTCCGGCACGCTGGAGACGTGATCGAGTATTTCAAAAATTCGCTTAGCACCCGCGGCGGCTTTTTGAGTGCTTGAGACAATTCGACTCATTGAATCAAGGCGCGCGTAAAACCGCCCGATGTAGGCCAGAAAAGCCGTTAAGACACCGACCGTGATGTCGTTTTTAGAGACCAGCCAAATGCCAAATGCCCAGACCACCAGCAAACCAATTTCGGTCACAAAAGTGATGGTCGGCCCGAACAAAGACCAGACCCGGTTCAAACGGTCATTGACCGCTAAGTTGTGCTTGTTGGCGTCGTTGAAACGCTGGGCTTCGCGCTCTTCTTGGGCAAAGGCTTTGACCACTCGAATGCCCGGAATGGTGTCGGCCAAGACGTTGGTCACTTCAGACCAGACCCGGTCAATCTTCTCAAAACCGGTGCGCAAACGTTCGCGCACGATATGAATCAACCAGCCAATGAATGGCAAAGGCAGCAGCGTGACCAAGGCCAAGCCGGGGTTGATGAAAAACAAAATGATGGCAGTCATCAGAATCATCAGCACGTCGGTGGCGAAGTCCAACAAGTGCAAAGACAAAAAGACGTTGATGCGGTCGGTCTCACTGCCAATTCGGGCGATCAAGTCACCCGTGCGCCTGCCACCAAAATACTCCAGCGACAACTTCATCAAGTGCTCGTAAGTGGTGGTCCGCAAGTCTGCGCCAATCCGCTCTGAGACCAATGACAAGATGTAGGTTTTGATCCAACCCAAACCCCAAGCCACAAAGGCCGAACCAAACAAGCCCAGCAAATACCAAGACACCGTGACCGGATCGATATGCGCGCCATTTTGGTAAGGAATCAAGACCTCGTCCATTAAAGGCATGGTCAGATAAGGCGGCACCAAAGTCGCGGCTGTGGCGGCCAAGGTCAAGACAAAGCCGAGCAGCAACTGGCCTTGGTAGGGCCGCGCAAAACGCCACAACTTGAACAGCGTCAAGGTTGAGGTCGGGCTGTGCTCTTTTTCAGCGCAAACCGGGCAGTCGTCCTCGGCAACGTCAATGGGGCTTTGACATACGGGGCAAATATCATCGGGCAAAACGCCTTGCCCCTGCTCACCCTGAGTCCCGATGACCTCACCCGAAGCTGTGAATTTATGCAGTTCATCAAACTGAGTTTTAAAGCGTAAAACAGCTGCCAACCGGCCCAAAGTGAACCGCCAAACTGTCAAACGATGACCATTGGCGTGCAATGACAAAGTGCCAACGCCCGCGTAATCGCTCAATACCAAGGTTTGCAATGGGTCAAATGGCCAAGAAGGCCAGTTTTTTTGCGCAATATCACCAAAGATGACCCTTTGATCGGTCAGAATCAGAAGAGTTTTAACGAAATTTAAATTTTCGTTGAGGTCAACTTCTAAGCAAGCTGAAACGTTTTCATCAGGATGAACCTGAAAACCACCGTGCTCGCGCCAGTCAGAAGGCAACCCAAGCAAATTATTGGGCGGAAGGGCGTTGGGGGTCATAAAGGTTCAAGCAACAAGATTCAACATGTGTTGGCGACTAAGAAAAAAAACGGCCAAGACACCGTCCATTCGCCTTGTTTATCGGAAGAATTTTGCCAGTGCAGCAGTCATCAAGATATTCTATCGTTACACGTCAATGCCGCCAAAGTGCCGTCACTCATGAGCGCTAAAGACATCCAATTTCTGCGGATGACGCATTTGCGTGGGCCCAACATTTGGACATACCGCCCCGTCATGGAGGCTTGGATCGACATTGGCGCTCTCGAAGACTGCCCTTCTAACACCCTCCCAGGCTTCAACCAACGTTTGCAAGCCTTTCTGCCCGGCTTGGTCGAACATCGCTGCAGTGTGGGTGAACGCGGTGGATTTCTCAAGCGCTTGGAAGAAGGCACTTGGCCTGGCCACATCATGGAACATGTGGCGCTGGAACTTCAAAACCGCGCTGGCATGCAGACTGGTTTTGGCAAGGCCCGTGAGGCTGGCGTCCGCGGCATCTACAAAGTCGTGATCCGCACCCGGCACGAAGCCGTGAGCCGGGCCGCTTTGCAAGCAGCGCGCGACTTGGTCATGGCAGCCATCGAAGATCGCGACTACCCAGTGGCCCAGACGATTGCCGATTTAACCCAAATGGTGGACAGCCTGTGCATCGGGCCGAGCACCGCTTGCATCGTCAATGCAGCGGCAGAACGTGGCATTCCGGCCATCCGCTTGAACGATGGCAACTTGGTTCAGTTGGGCTATGGCGCCAACCAACGCCGAATTTGGACTGCAGAAACGGACCAAACCAGCGCGATTGCAGAAGGCATCTCCAAAGACAAGGATCTCACCAAAAGTTTGCTCACCAACTGCGGGGTGCCCGTTCCGGAAGGCCGTAATGTGGCTTCTCCGCAAGAGGCTTGGTCTGCAGCCCTAGACATTGGTCTGCCAGTCTGCATCAAACCAGTCGATGGCAACCACGCTCGTGGCGTATCTCTTGAGTTGTACACCCAAGCCGAGGTTGAAGCCGCCTTCCATTTGGCCGAAGCCGAAGGCAGCGAAGTCTTGGTTGAGCGCCATATTTTGGGCGACGAGCACCGGCTTTTGGTGGTCGGCGGCAAAGTCGTCGCCGCCAACAAAGGGGAGGCCGCCTGCATTGTGGGAGATGGTGTCCACACGGTGCAATTTCTCATCGAAAGCCAAATCAACTCTGATCCTCGCCGTGGCGAGGAAGAAGATTTCCCACTGGACACAATCCGTCTGCATGAGCATCCTACCGCCGTGATGGAGCTAAAACGCCAAGGCTTGACGGGCGAATGCGTCCCGGTCATGGGACGTAAAGTCGTGGTCATGCGCACCGGCAACATGGCCGTCGACGTGACCGACTTGGTGCACCCCGACGTCGCAGAACTTGCAGCGTTGGCAGCACGCATCGTAGGTTTGGACATTGCAGGTGTTGACTTGGTGGCTGAAGACATTTCAAAACCCATGAAAGCGCAAGGCGCTGCGATTGTGGAAGTCAACGCAGGCCCTGGCCTCTTGATGCACCTGAAACCAGCCTTCGGCCCTGCTCGCCCGGTTGGGGAAGCTATTGCCAAACACTTATTTGCAGATGACGGCAAAGCACGTATTCCTGTGGTCGGTTTACTTGGCCATGCGGACACCACTGGCACAAGTCACCTGATAGGCTGGTTGCTGCATTTGCAAGGTCTGCGTACTGGCTTATCGTCTGCCAAGGGTTTGTTTGTTGGCCAACGCTGCCTGCAAGCCCAGGGTGGCATCGATTGGGATAACGCACAACGACTCTTGATCAACCGTGCCGTCCAGGCTGCCGTATTTGAAACCACCGCTCGCCAAGTCTTAACGGAAGGCCTGCCTTATGACCGCTGCCAAGTTGGCGTCGTCACCTCCATGCCGAAGGCCGAAGGTTTGCAAGACCTCTACATCCAAAGCGACGAGCAGATGCCGAATGTAGCGCGAACGCAAGTCGATGTGGTCTTGTCCGACGGCGTCGCTGTGCTGAATGCACAAGACGACGCTGTGGCCGCATTGGCAGAGTACTGCGACGGCGAAGTCATGTTCTACGCTTCATCAGAGGACAATTTTCACTTAGCTAAACACCGCTCAGAAGGTGGACGTGTGGTGTTTTGGCGCGCAGGCCACTTGATATTGGCTCATGGCATGCAAGAAGTGGATGTATTGAACCGAAAGTTGCCTGCCATCGACAAGTTCTTCCGCGATCAAATTCTCAGATGCAATGAGGTTCTCGCCGCTGCCGCCGCCGCGTGGGCCTTGGGCGTGCCCGTTGATTTGATTCGTGCTGGCACCAAAAGCTTTGGCCAAAGTCCCGCTTCACATTGACCCTTACCGAACCCACCTCAGGAAAACCTGTTCATGGAAGTTTCAAGAATTCGCGCATTAAGGGGCCCCAACTTGTGGAGTCGCCATCCCAGCATCGAGGCCATCGTGACCTGCACGCCTGCCGAGTGCGCTCTACCCGTAGACAGCGCGTTTGAAAAAGAATTGCGCCGGATATTCCCGGCTCTAGGCCATTTAGAAGGCCCACACCCGGGCCAGCCAGCCAGTATGGCCAAGGCCTTGGAAAAAATAACGTTGGATTTGCAAGCGCACGCTGGTTGCCCTGTTACTTTCAGCCGCACCACACCCACCCAAGAGCCGGGCGTCTACCAAGTGGTCGTCCAATACACCGAAGAAGCCGTCGGTCGTTTGGCCTTTTCATGGGCTGAAAAGTTGTGCAATGCAGCACAAGATCAAACGGCTTTCGACCTTCACCAAGCTTTGGCCGAACTGCGTGACTTAGACGAAGATGTGCGCTTGGGTCCTTCGACTGGTGCGATCGTCGATGCAGCCATCGTCCGCGGCATTCCATTTCGGCGCCTGACTGAAGGTAGCATGGTTCAGTTCGGTTGGGGCTCGCAACAGCGGCGTATTCAAGCCGCCGAAACCGACAGCACCAGCGCCATTGCAGAAGCCATTGCGCAAGACAAAGACTTAACCAAAACCTTACTCTTAGCTGTTGGCGTGCCTGTCCCGATTGGCCGTCCCGCCAAGGATCTAGAAGACGCATGGGCGATCGCTGAAAAAATTGGTTTGCCGGTGGTGCTCAAGCCGCTGGACGGCAACCAGGGAAAAGGCGTGACCGTTAACATCGTTGAGCGCAACACCTTCAACCAAGCCTATGCCACTGCCGCGCACTATGGTGATGTGTTAGTCGAAAAATTTCTGCCTGGCAGCGACTACCGCCTGCTGGTAGTGGGCAATCAATTGGTCGCGGCCGCACGCCGCGAACCGCCGCTGGTCGTGGGAGACGGCATCTTAAGCGTGCGCGAGTTAGTCGAACAAGTTAACGCTGACCCACGCCGCGGCGATGGCCATGCCACATCGCTGAGCAAAATCAAGTTCGACGACATCGCCATTGTTTGCCTCAATTCGCAAGAATTAAACCCCGATGCTGTGCCGGAAAAAGGCCGCCGCGTGGTGTTGCGAAACAATGCCAACTTATCGACGGGAGGCACAGCGACCGACGTCACCGACGATGTGCACGCCGATGTCGCTGCGCGCGTGGTGGCGGCAGCTCAAATGGTCGGGGTCGACGTTTGCGGCGTCGATGTGGTGTGCGAGTCGGTACTGCGCCCTCTGGAAGAACAAAACGGCGGTGTGGTTGAAGTCAACGCCGCACCAGGCTTGCGCATGCACATCAGCCCTTCCTTCGGCAAGGGACGTGCGGTGGGCAAGGCCATCATCGATCAGCTCTATCCCGAAGGCAGCAATGGCCGCATCCCCGTCATTGCCGTGACGGGCACCAATGGCAAAACTACCACGGTGCGTTTGACGGCGCACTTGCTCAAAGCGCACAAACTGCGGGTCGGCATGACCAACACCGATGGTGTCTATGTGAACGGCCGACAAATCGACGATGGCGATTGCAGCGGCCCGCGCAGTGCCCGCAATGTGCTGATGCACCCTGACGTCGACGCGGCCGTCTTTGAAACCGCACGCGGCGGTTTGCTGCGCGAAGGCTTGGCCTTTGACCGCTGTCAAGTGGCGATCGTGACCAACCTCGGCTCGGGTGACCACCTCGGCTTGAACTACATCACCACACTGGAAGATTTGTCGGTACTCAAACGGGTCGTGGTCTTGAATGTCGCAAAGGATGGCATGGCCGTGTTGAATGCTGCCGACCCCGCCGTGGCCATGATGGCAAAACTCTGCCCGGGCAACGTGACCTTTTTTGCACTGGACCCGCACCTCTCTGTTTTAGCCACGCACCGGGCACAAGGTAAGCGTGTTGTTTACACAGAAAATGGTTACGTGGTGGCTCAGGAAGGCAAGAAGATTTTCCGCATCCCCTTGACCGAAGTGCCGCTGACTCGGCAAGGTCAAATCGGGTTTCAAACTGAAAATGTGATGGCTGCAGTCGCTGCTGCTTGGGCCGTCAATGTGCCATGGGAAACTATCGCCGTCGGCCTGTCGACCTTTATCAGCGACATTCAGGGCGTCCCAGGGCGCTTCAACGTGTTTGACTACCGCGGAGCCACCTTGATTGCCGACTACGGGCATAACCCGGACGCCATTCAAGCCTTGGTCAATGCAGTAGAAAATATGCCCGCCGCCAAACGCGTGGTGGTTATCAGCGGCGCTGGCGATAGGCGTGACCAAGACATTCGCGACCAAACACAGATTTTGGGTGGCGCCTTTGATGATGTACTCCTTTATGAGGACGCGTGCCAACGTGGGCGGAACGATGGTGAGGTTCTGCATCTCTTGCGACAGGGCTTGGACGGCGCCGCACGGACAAGCTATGTGCAAGATATTCAAGGCGAATTCAACGCCATCGACATCGCCTTAGCGCGCTTGTCACCGGGCGACCTGTGCCTGATTTTGGTTGACCAAGTTGAAGCGGCTTTGGCGTACATACAGCAACAAGTCAATGACAGCCAAAGCCCGCTTGCCTCGTTAAAAAACTGACGCTGTCGGGGATGAATGATTTGTCGGTAACACGTTACCCGTTGATTGACGCTTTGAAAGCCGTGGCAGCACAGCTCATTGTCTTTCACCATTTTTCATCCTATGGGCCATTGTCCAAAGCGCTGCATACAGCCTTACCAAGGTTGATGGGTGTTTTTTACGATCATGGACTCATCGCTGTTCAGGTTTTCTTTGTCGTTGGCGGTTACTTGGCTGCAAGAGGCTTGACATCTGCCATCGCAGGTTGGCGCACACCCAATGTTGCGATCTTCAAACGCTACTCAAGGTTGCTTGTACCCTATGTTTTTGCGCTGGCTGTCGTCATGTGTTGCACCGCTTGGGTCCAACCTTGGCTGTCTCCAGATCTGGCTGCGCCCTCCCCTGGTTGGGGGCAATGGCTGGCGCACGTTGCCATGCTGCAAAGTATCCTGAAAATCGAGTCTTTGTCTGCCGGTGCTTGGTATGTGGCCATGGATTTCCAATTGTTTACCCTGCTAACACTGTTGCTGTGGCTGTTTGGCGGAGGCCACACCCGACGCGCGCAAACAGGGGTTGCACTTCTGTGCATGGCCTCGCTGCTGTTTTTCAATCGCCAAACTGAACTTGATGCGTGGGCTGTGTATTTTTTTGGGGCTTACGGACTCGGTGCGCTGGCGTGGTGGGCACGCCGTTCAGGCCAGACCACCGCAGCACCCGTCGCACCGATCTATGCCCGTGCTATGTTCGTCTTGGTCGTCGTCTGTGGACTGGTGGCTTTAGCGATAGATTTCAGAGAGCGCATTGCCCTGGCCATGGGGGTTGCCTTGGCATTGGTGATCTGGGGAACGGCTTCGCACCTGCTGGCCAATCACCTCAAGATTCAAAACAAAATTCAGTCCTTGGGTTTGCATTCTTACGCGTTATTTTTGATGCATTTCCCAGTCTTATTGCTCACCAATGCGGCATTCACTCGTGCTGGATTCATACCGGAAACAATCTCTCCGGCAACCGCATTAGGCTGGGGTATTGCCGGATGGGCAGCCAGTATTTGGGCTGCTAACCTCTTTTACAGGTGGATAGAATCCCCAGCGGCAGCTTGGCGTGGTGTTTTAAGGCGTCGCTAAAAAACAACCAGCGTCAACCCTTTCTTCCTTTCGCTTCATCACGGACCATGACCGCTTTTACCTCGCCTATTGCGCCCCTCCAGATCAGTCAGGGCATCGTGATTCAAAATACGAATCAGCGCGAAGCTGATACGGCACGTCAACTTGTGAACGCGGAATTACAAGCATTGGGCTTGACCGAAAACGTCGAAGGCACTGGCTGCAGCGCTGCAATTGGGGTCTTGCAATGGACCCTGAGAAAAGACCGTGCGGCCGCTTGTATGCCAGACCTGAACACCTTTGATCTGTGTGAACGTGCAGGCCTACAAAGCCGCAGCTCTGCCGCTGATTTGAAGCGAGAAATTTGGCTCACCATGCTGGCAAGCCCAATGGCTTGCGCCTTCCCTAGCGCAGAAGAGTTGATCTCGGCCGTCCGCATGCGCCTGTTCATTGTGCAAGCGGCACGCAAAACCGCGCTGGACTTTCACACCAGCGAAGCCGAGCGCCCCAACGACTGCTGGACTTACCAAGAAAAAACCGGCTTCACCGTGCTGCCCGGCTCAACGCTGATTGAGGCGCTCATCAAAGCCACGCAGCCCGAGGCGTCGGGCATGCTCTACGCCTTCTCGTGTTATCGAGCGACTGAGTACATCTTGTTGTTGGCCATAGCGCAAGAAGCCCAGCTCAGCAACCCGGCTTTGTTGGCAGCATTGCAAAAGCAATGGGAGACTAGGGCCGTCATGTCAGGCCGCTTTCACGAAGTCTTTTTGCGTGAAACCGGCAGCATCGAAGCGCCCCTGCCGATCAGCTATTACATCCCGGGTGACCGCGTGTGGTTTCGCAACCCTGATGACGCATCGTCAGACGTCGCGGGCTTCGAAGGCTCTTGGGTTTTCTACTTGGGCGGCGGCCAGTTTTCAAACTTTTGGCAACGCAACAAACCATTCACTCTCGCCTCCAAATGCGTCGACGTTTACCAATGGCGAAACGGCACTGCGCCCGATGCCAACGGCGAACTGCAGATGGACGAAGAACGGGTTGAGCAGCTGGTCGACACCACCATGACGCAGCCCGCTGAGGTTGAACGCATCACGCAGCGCATGTTTCGCCTGCGCGACCCGCAAGGCGTTTACGCGCAAGGCGGCTGCATGGACACCTCGCGCGAGTCACCGCGCTGGGTCCGGCCCGAGACCACAGACATCGTGCTGCCGGGCATGTACTGAGGAAAAATCAATCGACCAGGTCGGTCAAGGCCTTGGCATACCGGTTGGCGTGTGAACGTTCGGCCTTGGCCAGCGTTTCAAACCAGTCAGCCACTTCGTCATGGCCTTCGTCTCTGGCGGTCTTGGCCATGTGAGGGTACATGTCGCCGGACTCGTGCGCCTCGCTGGCGGCCGCCGATGCGAGATTTTCACGGGTCGTCCCAAACAGCATGCCCGTCACCGGGTCACCACACTTTTCAAGCCACTCAAGGTGGCCATGGGTGTCCGGTTTCGCCTTCCGCCGTGGAGCGGAACAAGGTGGCCACGTCGGTCTGGCCCTCAACGTCGGCTTTGGCTGCAAAATACAGATAGCGACGGTTCGCCTGGGCTTCGATAGCGAAGGCAGCTTTTAAATTTTCTTCTGTTCTGGAGCCTTTGAGAGCGGCCATAGAAATCTCCTGAGTGCTTGCTGGCGTCCCCATTAAAAAAGGACGGGAGAATCGAATTAACTGTCGAATTTATTGCGGCTGGAAACCACTCATTTGAATGATACGAGCCCACGCTTGTGAATAAGCTTTTTCCCGCTGAGCGAGTTGACTGGACGTCATGTACCCCACGGTCAGCCCCATCTGGCTCAAATGGTTGCGCACGTCGGGCTGCGTGAGAACTTTGGCCAAGGCCGCAGAAAATGTGTCGACGAACGATTTGGGCGTGCCCGCAGGCGCAAAGATGCCGTAGTAAGGCAGGTCTTCCAAGCCGTTCATGCCGAGCTCTGAAAACGTCGGCACGTCGGGCAAGGCTGCTTGCCTTTTGGCCCCCAGCACAGCCACGATCCGAACTTTGCCGGCTTTGTGGTTTTCAATGAAGTCCGGCACCGACGCCACCCCAGCACCAATCTGGTTGCCCAGCATGTCGGCCATCATCGGCGCGCTGCCACGGTAGGGTGCAGCCACCGAGTCCAGCTTGAATTTGTCTGCAATCACCTTGACCAGAAACTCAGGCGTTGAGGCCGGTGCCGGAATGCCCACCGCACCCTTTGCACCTTGCGTTTTAGCCCAGGTGACATACTCAGAAAAGCTCTTGGCCGGTGTGCCACCGGACACCGCAAAGGCATTCACAAAAGTAGCGAAACCGGCCACCG
>CANFZL010000026.1 GCA_947451205.1 Comamonadaceae bacterium | reverse complement strand
TTATAAAAACTGGAAGGAAATAGCACCATGCGCCACGGACACGGACTACGTAAACTCAATCGCACCAGCTCACATCGCTTGGCGATGCTGCGCAACATGATGAACTCGCTGATTCAGCACGAAGCCATCAAGACCACGCTGCCAAAAGCTAAAGAATTGCGCCGCGTCGTCGAGCCAATGATCACATTGGCTAAAAACCCAACGCTGGCCAACAAACGCTTGGCATTTGATCGTTTGCGCGATCGTGACATGGTCGTCAAGCTATTTGCAGAACTTGGTCCACGTTACAATACACGTCCGGGCGGCTATACACGCATCCTGAAAATGGGTTTCCGTGTTGGTGACAATGCACCTATGGCCTTGGTTGAGCTGGTTGACCGTCCTGATGCAGAAGAAACTTCAGCAGCAGCCGGCACAGCAGCTTAATAACAGCTATAATAAATACTTATCGCGCGGTGGAGCAGCCTGGTAGCTCGTTGGGCTCATAACCCAAAGGTCGTAAGTTCAAATCTTGCCCGCGCAACCAATCACTAGTTCACTAGACTAGTTCAAAAAGCCCACATTTGTGGGCTTTTTGTTTTGTTTCAAAAGAAATCTTGATCATTAATTCGCTATGATGCTACATCTTTAAGTAGGCTCTAAGAATTAATCTATAAGTTGGAGTAATTCTCCAATCAAGGTGCAATAAATTGCTAACGTACAGCCAGAAATTACTGAGAGGCCTCCATTTAAGCGACTCAAGGATCTTGACTGTTTTACCTCTGTTGACTCTCAAATCTTTTGAGACGGGCGATGTAATTTTGGAAAAAGACTGTAGCGTTAATTCATGGTCGTGTGTCGTCTCTGGTTTTGTTGCCGCAAGTGTTCAACTGGAATCCGGTAAGCGACTACCGGTTCATATTTTTGGACAAGATGAATGGTTCGGCGAACAGTCTTTGCTGACTAATCAGTCGTGTCATTTTGATTACACCAGCTTAACGCCAGTCGAGTTGATTGCTATGCCTAGAAGCTGCTTTGATAAAGCACTTTTGGACGATCAAGCTTTTGCACAGTTTTTGCTCAGCCTTGTCGCATACCGAGCTCAACAGCACGGGGATATGCTCACATTGATGCGCTTGGGGAGTTCACCCTTACAAGTAGCCATGGGATTGGCTCAATTTGTTGAGACGAGCACCCAAAAGATGTTCAGCTCTTCTGTGGCCTTGTTTCCCAATACGGTCGACATTCCTATCTCTCAACATCACCTAGCGGATTATTGTGGTGTGTCTCGAACCTTGTTTTCAGAGTACATTCAGCATTTGTCTTTGGCTGGCTGGTTAAAGCTTCGATATGGTGGGATAGAACTCAAGTCAGTACAAACTTGGCGTATCTTTGCCCAGAGGCAGCGTAAACGGAAAATTGTGAACAGTAAACCAACGATCCAAGACCTGCTAAAAGACATGTCGGCAGCAAATGCTGAAATCGGACCTTATCGGTTTCCGAATCTGCTCAGCACACGGGTTTCCAAATTAGAGAGATCATGAAACCTAATGAGTTGCCAGCTATAAGGTTCACCGGTTAAGCGTTATGGTGAAGGTGACTGAAAACTATTCGCACGATACGTCAAAACCAACGTATCCCTAAAACCTGTTTCTACGGTATCAAAGGGCAAAATCGGCGTTGTTTCGTGAATCACCCGTGCGTCATCAAGTAGCAAAGTGGTAAGTGATTGCTCCATGACAAAGCGGAGACCGTGAGGCCCATGCGCATCAAATACGCGTGTTTCACCACCCTTAACGCCGACGCGACCAACCAGTAAAACCACAACAAAATCGACGCCGTCACGATGAGCGCCTTCAGGTGTCGGACGGCCAACGCCGCCAGCGGTATCAATGCGAAACTGGTGCGCTTCGATGAACCACTCATTGACGGGTTTAACTTGGCCGAAAAGTTGACCTAGTGCTTTTAGCAGAGCTAACCATACAGGATCGCAGGCGATTGACGACTCAATAGGTTCAAACCAACGTTCGAAACCACCATGCAAAGCGTTGTAATCAACGGGTTGCCAATGTGCTCGGTGAGGCGAAGGTCGTAAGGTATCGTTGCTTAGATTTTGGACAAAACAGGCATGCCGACGCTTGCGATAGTGTCCTCCGTCACGTAAATGCAGGTCAGGTGGTAAACGATTCCAAGAGTCTGCAATCGTCGGCCAATGTTGCCCCCAGTTTTGAGAGGAAAGTGCCAGTGTGGCCAGTAACTCATTGGGTTGAAGCAGGCTCAAGCCATCCTGCCGAAGTCCCTGTGCAGCAGGCTTTTGAACTGAAGGAATAGTGAACATAGTGAAGTATTTTGCGACATTTGTACTGGCCTGTTCACCAGCGTGTGAATGCCCACAAGCGACGGGTAAAGAAATACGCCCATAATCATATTGAAAAGGACGGATAAAGGCGCGAGATGCTATATAAATTTAAATCGAAAACCACTGGCGATCTCATCATGCTTGAGGCGAACGGACGGCGGATTTTGGAGATCATCGGTAAAGCTCCGGATACAAAGGGCATCGTATTGGTGGCGCAAATGCCCGGAGCCATTGACAGTCTACAGGCGGCTGTTGCGACCGAGAAGGCTGCTCATATCGGTGCATCGGGCGAGTACAACGGACAAGAAAAAGATGACTCGTTGAGCTTAGCTCAGCGAGTGAGGCCTTTTATCGACATGCTTAAACGTTGCCATCGAGATGGTAGCGATATGGTCTGGGGTGTTTAACTTCAACCGCCGCAACAAGCTCTGCACTAATACTGAAGCCGAACAAAGCTATTTGTTGCTTCTGTGAATCATTATTAGTCGACAGTTGCCCCAGACGCCTTGACCACTTTCGCCCATTTGCTGGTTTCCGCCTCAATCAATTTTGCAAATTCTTGCGGCGTGTTGCCGCTTGGAATCGCACCTTGTAGCATCAGCTTTTCTTTAATGGCGGGCGTATTCAGTGATTTTGCAACTTCTTGTTGAATGCGGTTGACGATGTCTGGCGGAGTGCCGGCTGGGGCTAGCAAGCCAAACCAGCTGCTGGCTTCAAATCCCTTGAGTTTTGCGGCTTCTTCAACGGTCGGCACGTCCGGTAAAACGGCAGAACGCTGGCTGCTGGTCACTGCAAATGCCTTCAGTCTGCCGCTCTTGATATGTTGCAAAGAAGACGGCAAGTTGTCGAACATCACGTCGGTATTGCCCGCTACTAAGTCGAGCAGAGCAGGGCTGGATCCACGATAGGGGAAGTGAACCATGAACGTCCCCGTCATGCTTTTGAAAAGTTCTCCAGCCATGTGAATCGATGTGCCGTTGCCACTGGACGCCATATTCAACTTGCCCGGATTTGCTTTGGCATATTTGATGAAGTCGGCGACGCTGTTGATGCCTAACTTACGGGCTTTTTCAGCATTCATGACCATCACATTCGGAACGCCGGCAACCATGGTGATAGGTGCAAAATCTTTGATCGGGTCAAATGACATTTTGGCGTAAAGCGACTGATTGATACCGTGCGTGCCGACCGTCCCCATGAGGAGGGTATAGCCATCAGCGGGCGACTTGGCAACGACATCTGCACCCAGATTGCCACCAGCACCGCCTCGATTTTCAACCACGAAAGCTTGGCCAAAAGCTTTAGACAGCTCAGGAGCGATAGCCCGAGCCAAAATATCGGTGGTACCGCCTGCCGCGAATGGAACAACAATTTTGACCGGCCTAGTGGGCCAAGTTGATTGCGCGAATGAGGGGGCTGCCAACATCGCAGAAAAAGTGCTGATGGTGACCAGTCCCAATGTTCGGGTCATGCCGCGTATGAGATCGCGGCGCTGTGTTGGTTTTAAAAACATGAAGGCTTCTTGATTTGTGATGAATGATTGGTGAAAGACGGCTTTCAGACGCACAACTAAGTTGCGCGGTGCAATGGCTTTAAGCTTTTGCCAGCCCTTTAGGTTGTACTGCCTAGCACCATATTTTGCGCGTGGGATAACCCGTATCTGGCGTAAAGCTTAAAACATAAAAAAACCGCTTGACACCCAAGAGGGCAAGCGGTTTTTGCAAGTCAATTGGTCGACTTAGTCGGCGAACTTGCCTGCAGCCTCGATGAGGGGCTTTAGCTTGGCGGTTTCAGAGGCAACGAAAGCCTTATGGGCCGCTGGTTCGACACGTTTGTCGCTTACCACAACGGCACCCAAGCCTTCTTGCTTCTTGATGAACTCTGGGTCTTTGAGTGCGATTTTCAGCGCATTGTTGAGCTGATTCAGAGCCGCTGATGGCGTGCCTTTGGGTGCATACAAGCCGTGCCAAATAGTCAGCTCAAAACCTTTCATGCCTAGTTCTTGCAGGCTTGGGTAGTTTTTAAGCAGCTTGTTATCGGATAAGGATTTGGCGGTGGTCACAGCGAAAGCTTTGACACGACCCGCTTCAATCTGGCTCGTGGTGTTGGTGGTCTGGTCACACATGATGTCAACCTGACCACCGAGCAGAGCATTCATGGCGGGAGCAGTTCCACTGAAAGGAATGGTCGTCATGGCTTCACTAGCTTGCAGGCGCGATTGCCACATGAGGCCGCAAAGGTGCGAGGCTGATCCTAGACCTGCGTGAGCGATGTTCAGTTTGCCTGCATTCGCCTTGATGTAACCTTCTAATTCGCGATAGTTGTTTGCGGCCAATTGCGGTTTGCCAATCAGCGTCATAGGCACTTCGTTGATCATGCCGAGATATTCAAAATCGTCAGGAACCTTGAACGACAGTTTTCTGTACAAACCGGGTGCAGATGCCATGCCGATGTGGTGCAACAACAGGGTGTGGCCATCTGGATTAGCCCTTGCTACTTTGGCCATGCCAATCGTGCCACCGGCACCGTTGACGTTTTCGACCACGAAATTGGCACCGCCGCCCATGGCTTTGCGCATGGCCTCAGCCAAGTCCCGGGCCACGCGGTCAGTGGGACCACCGGCAGAGAATGGAACGACGAAAGTAATCGGCTTGGAGCCAGGGAAAGTTTGCGCTTGAGCAAACATAGCGGCAGTAGCGAGCGCCAGTACGAACAGCTTTTTCATTAAAATTCAGTCCTTGTTTTTTAAAACAATATTCTAAAGTGCTGGTCTACAAAGCAATACTAGTGAGCGCTAATTCCTAGCAATGCGTATTGTTACTTATAGCTTCGGGCATCCTGAATCACCAGACCGTCATTGGGCAAGTTGCCTGCGCTGAGCAGGTCGACATCGCCGCGCAATTTGGTCACATCGCGAATGGCTTCGCTAATACGCAATGCCAAGCCGTCCGGCGAGGCTGATACCTCAACTTTGAGTGTCATCGCATCGTTGGCCATTTCGCCAGTCACTACCAACCTCGCCTTCAGCACTTCGGGAAATCGTTTGACGATCTCGGCAATCTGTCCCGGATGCACAAACATACCGCGAATCTTCGTGGTTTGGTCGGCGCGACCCATCCAACCTTTGATGCGTGTGTTGCTGCGACCTGTTGGGCAGGTGCCGGGCAACACGGCCGATAAATCGCCGGTGCCAAAACGGATCAAGGGGTAGTCGGGGTTGAGCGTGCTCACCACCAATTCGCCAACCTCGCCCTCGGGTACCGGGTCGCCAGTGCCGGGCCGCACGATCTCGACGATCACGCCTTCGTCCAGCACCAGACCTTGGCGCGCTTCAGTCTCATAGGCGATCAGACCGAGGTCGGCTGTGACGTAGCACTGATAGCCGGCAATGCCGTTTTCCATCAACCAATCGCGCAGGGAGGGCGGAAAAGCTTCGCCCGACACCAGCGCCCTCTTAATGCTAGAAAAGTCCGAGCCACTGGCTTGGGCTTTTTCGAGCAGAATACGCAGGAAGCTGGGTGTGCCGATGTACGCATCTGGCCGCAGGTCGGCAATGGCTGCGAGTTGTTGTTCGGTTTGGCCAGTGCCTGCGGGAAAGACGCTGCAGCCGATCGCGTGCGCACCTGATTCCATCATGAACGCGCCGGGCGTCATGTGGTAACTGAAAGAGTTGTGGGCCAGATCACCTTCGCGAAAGCCCGCAGCAATCAGTGCTCGGCCCAAGCGCCAATAATCTGGGCGCGCCACATCGGGTTCATAAATCGGGCCAGGCGACGAAAAAATACGCGGCATTTTTCGGCCCCGCACCACCGCGGCAAAGCCACCAAACGGATCGGCTGGGCGGCTGGCTTGCTGGCTTTCCAGCAGCGTGTGTTTACGCGTGACGGGCAATGTTGCCAGCGCTGCCCACGACTGAATGCTGGAAGGCTTGATTCCCGCCAGCGTGTGCGCCGCAGCCGGGCTGTGTTGCTGCGCGTGTGCGATCAGTCCTGGCAGAGCCGCAAGCTGTGCGACTTCACGCGCTGCAGGGCTGCGAATTTCAAGGGAGTCGAAATGCTTGTTCATGGTGTGTGCCTCAAGCCAACCAGCGCTTGCGCCGCTTGTAACTCTTAACGTCTTTGAAACTCTTGCGCTCGCCGCCGCCAACGCCCAGGTAAAACTCTTTGACGTCTTCGTTGCTGGCCAAGTCGCTGGCCAAGCCATCCATCACGACACGGCCACTTTCCATGATGTAGCCATAGTCGGCGTATTTCAGAGCCATGTTGGTGTTCTGCTCGGCCAGCAGGAAGGTGACTTTCTCTTTTTCATTCAGGTCTTTGACGATGTTGAAAACTTCCTCAACTATCTGCGGCGCCAGTCCCATCGACGGTTCGTCAAGCAGCACCATGTTGGGATTGGTCATCAGCGCACGGCCAATGGCGCACATTTGTTGCTCGCCACCGGAGGTGTAGGCGGCCTGCGATGTGCGGCGTGTTTTCAAACGCGGAAAGTAGTTGTAAACCTTCTCCAGATTGGCCGCCACTTCGGCCTTGTCTTTGCGCGTGTAGGCGCCGGTCAACAAATTTTCTTCAATCGTCAGGTGCGCAAAACAGTGGCGACCTTCCATCACTTGCACCACGCCGCGTTGCACTAAATCAGAGGGCGAGAGGTTTTCAATCCGTTCGCCGCGCAGCTCTATAGAGCCTTTGGTGACTTCGCCGCGTTCGCCCTTGAGCAAGTTGGAGATGGCCCGCAATGTGGTGGTTTTGCCAGCCCCATTACCGCCCAAAATAGCCACAATTTTGCCATCTGGCACCTGCAAAGAAACGCCTTTCAGCACCAAGATCACGTGGTTGTAAATGACCTCGATGCCGTTGACATTAAGAACGATGGTTGAGTCACTCATGGGGTGAAATCCGATCAAGCAGATGAAAACGATGGTTCCAGTTGAACCCAAAAAAACAGCGCTCAGGAGGCTGGCATATTCATACACCAGCCCGAGCCTTTACATCAAGACTGGCAGTCCGCCGGAGGACGGCGTGTCATTTTTTTGTCGGCTAGATACTTGTCTGCCCCCGACTTGACCATGGGCTTGAGGATCTGCTCATCAGCTTGAATGAAGTCAGAGCTGAAGGCCCATTTTTTGCCGTCCCAAGTTTGGATACGTGCCCAGCTTGAGCCCATGTGATCAGCGCAAGAGGTTGAGAGCGGCCGCATGATGCCGGCAAAGCCCAGTGCATCGAGTCGCTTCTGGTCCAGCGCTAGGTTTTCCAAGCCCCAACGCACTTGTTCACCGGTCATGACCTTGCCTTTGCCGAAGCGCTCTTGGGCGCGGCGAACCGCCTCAATGCTGAGCATTTGGATGATCACGCCACGGGTGTAGAGCACTTGACCGACTTCATCTTTGGGGCCTGTGCCGTTGCCTTTTGCGTGAACATATTTCAAGATGTCCTGAATGACCTTGGGCTCTGTGCCTGAGGTGTTCAAAGCCAGCGCGTTGTAGCCCTTAGCACCTTCGCCGACGTCCTTGACATCGGGCTCAGCACCAGCCCACCAGACGCCGTACATTTTGTCGCGCGGGTAACCGGTGGCTTGAGCCTCCTTGAGGGCGGTTGAGTTCATCACACCCCAACCCCACAACAAGACAAAGTCGGGACGGCTCTGGCGCACTTGCAGCCACGCTGATTTTTGATCGACGCCGGGTGCTGTGACGGGAATCATCTGCAGGTCAAAGCCGTGCATCTTGGCTCGTTCTTGCAGCAGCGGAATCGGTTCTTTGCCAAACGGTGAGTCGTGATAGAGCAGCGTGATTTTTTTGCCCTTGAGTTTGTCCAAGCCGCCAGCTTTGTTGCCAATGTGCTGAATCAGAATGTCAGCCCCCGTCCAGTAGCTGCCCATCAATGGAAAGTTCCACTTGAAGGCCTGTCCGTCCTGCGATACCGAGAGTCCATAGCCCAGCGTGATGAGCGGAATTTTGTCAGTCGGCACTTTTTCAGTCAGTGCAAAAGTAATGCCAGTGGCTTGTGGGTCAAAAACGGCCACACCAGGACGGCTCTTAAGGCGTTCATAGCATTCCACACCGCGGTCGGTGGCGTAGCCTGTTTCGCACTCTTCATACGTCAGTTTCACACCGTTCACGCCGCCGTCGCGGGCATTGATCAGCTTGAGATAGTCCTGCTTGCCGTTGGCCCATGGCACGCCGTTGGGGGCGTAAGGCCCTGTCCGGTAAGACAGCAGCGGGAAGAACTGTTCTTTGGTCTGCGCCACGGCGCTGGTGACCACGGAGGCGCTCATGGCGAGGGTCGCGAGCGCCAGAATCAACTTGCCTGATTTCATTTTTTTCCTTTAGAAATTTAGAAATTACCTGAGAAATAACACCCGTCAATACCCGTGAAAATCAATGCGGAAAGGGCCACAGCCGTAGCTTTTGTTTGCCCATCGACCATAGCTTGGCCAGCCCATGCGGCTCAACAATCAAAAACCAGACGATCAGTCCGCCAAAAATCATCAGCTCGGCATGCGACACACCGGCAGTCGACATCTCGATGCCAAACAGGCCGGCGAAGAAGGGGAGAAATTGATTCAATGCAATCGGCAGCACCACGATAAAAGCCGCGCCAAAAAAACTGCCCATGATGGAGCCGAGGCCGCCGATGATCACCATGAAGAGCAAGCGAAAGGATTGGTCGACAGAGAAGGCCGCAGGTTCCCAGGCACCGAGGTAGACGAAGGCCCACAGCCCACCCGCCACGCCGATGATGAAGGAGCTGACCGCGAAGGCGCTGAGCTTGGCGTACATCGGACGAATGCCAATCACGGCAGCCGCCACGTCCATGTCGCGGATCGCCATCCACTCACGGCCGATGGCGCCGCGCACTAAATTTTTGGCCATCACGCCGATGACCAGCAGCAGCGTCAGGCACAGCAAATAGCGGCTGACAGCGCTTTCAATCGGCATGCCAAAGACCTGCAGGTGCGACACCGACACGGAGCCGGATGGCGCGTCGAGTGTGAACCACTTGATGCGCAGGAACATCCAGTCGCTGAAGAACTGTGCGGCGAGTGTGGCAACGGCCAGATACAAGCCTTTGACGCGCAAGCTAGGCAAGCCAAACAAGATGCCAAAACCAGTGGCGCACAAGCCGCCCAAAATCAACGCGGGGATCAATGGCATACCCGGAATACGTTCGAAGATGTTGTAGGCGCTATAGGCACCGACCGCCATGAAGGCACCCGAGCCAAGTGAAATCTGGCCGCAATAGCCGACCAAAATATTCACCCCCAGCGCGGCCAGCGACATGATCACAAATGGAATCAAAATCGCACGAAACAGGTAGTCACTCGCCAGCATCGGCACGGCCACGAAAGCAACCGCCAACAGCAGGCCGATGGCGATGCGGTCCTGCAAAATAGGGAAGATCTGCTGGTCATCTCGGTAGTTGGTTTTGAATTGGCCGTTTTCTCGATAGAACATAAGGTTAAGTCGCGGTTAAATCACGATTAAAAAAGTCTGGCGTGGCGTTGTCCCAAGCCCAGCAGGGGCCGCGGAACCGGCTTCGCCGGACCGCAGGCGCAGCAACCCCCTCGGGGGGCAGCGCAGTACACGAAGTGACAAGCGTGGGGGCCAAGGTTTCCCCGCCGGGCCGCCCCAAGGGGAAATGCGCCCCCTCGGGGGGCAGCGCAGTACACGAAGTGACAAGCGTGGGGGCCTCATACGCGATCGATAATTTTTTCGCCGAAAAGGCCTTGCGGACGGAACAGCAGAAAGCCCAGCGCCAGCACATAGGCGAACCAGATTTCAATGCCACCACCCACAAAGGGGCCAAGGAAAACTTCGGACAGCTTCTCGCCGACGCCGATGATCAGGCCGCCGATGATGGCGCCTGGGACCGAGGTCAGGCCACCCAAAATCACCACCGGTAATGCGCGTAACGCAACGGTTGCTAGCGAAAATTGAACGCCGAGTTTGCTGCCCCAGATCATCCCAGCCACCAGGGCCACCACGCCGGCCACGCACCAGACGATGACCCAGATTCGATTCAGTGGAATGCCAATCGACTGCGCCGCTTGATGGTCGTCAGCGACTGCGCGCAAGGCTCTGCCTGTCGCTGTCTTTTGAAAGAACAAACTGAGCACACTCACCAACAGGGCTGCGATCAGTGCGGCATACAAGTCTTCTTTGTTGATAAGAATACCGCCCGGAAAAATCGAGTCAAGTACGAAGACCGGGTCCTTAGGCATACCGATGTCGATCTTGTAAACGCTACCGCCGAAGAGGGTTTGGCCGAGGCCTTCCAGAAAGTAAGCGATGCCCAGCGTAGCCATCAAGAGCGTCGCGCCGTCCTGGTTGACCAGATGCCGCAGCACCAACCTTTCGATCAGCCAAGCGACTGCAAACATGATGACGGCTGCAACCAAGAAGGCCAAGACGTTGGCCAGCAACAGACTCTCAAAACCCAGCCATGCCGGCAGCCATGCCGAAAATCGGGCCATCGCCAGCGCTGCAAACAGCACCATCGCGCCTTGCGCAAAGTTAAAGACGCCAGAGGCTTTAAAGATAAGCACAAAGCCCAGCGCCACCAGTGAATACAACATACCGGCCATCAGGCCGCCGAGCAATGTTTCAAGAAAAAAAGCCATCACTCGTTCCCCCCTGTTGCGGACGCGCTTCGCGTCGCCGCCTCTCCCCTGTCAGGGAACGCCGCTTGCGGCCCAGCAGAGCCGGTTCCGCGGCGGCCGCTTGAAAGTGCAGACGCATTGCGTTCGAAAATTGTCAGAACTGATGTGGTGTCGTTGTGCATAGTCATCTCAGTGGCTGGTGCCGAGGTAGGCGCTGATCACGTCGGGGTTGTTGCGCACTTCGTCGGGTGTGCCGTCGCCAATTTTTTTGCCGTAGTCCAGCACCACGACACGGTCGGAGATGTCCATCACCACGCCCATGTCATGCTCGATGAGGACCACGGTGGTGCCGAACTCGTCGTTGACGTCGAGGACGAAGCGGCACATGTCCTGCTTTTCTTCGACGTTCATGCCGGCCATCGGCTCATCCAGCAGCAGTACCTGCGGTTCCATGGCCAGCGCGCGGCCAAGGTCGACACGCTTTTGCAGGCCGTAGGGCAGTTGCCCCACCGGTGTTTTTCGGTAGGCTTGAATTTCAAGGAAGTCGATGATCTTCTCGACCGCTTCGCGGTGTTGAAACTCTTCTTTTTCTGCGGGGCCGAGGCGCAGCGCCTGCATGAAGAGATTGCTTTTGATCTTCAGATTGCGGCCCGACATGATGTTGTCGAGCACGCTCATGCCCTTGAACAAAGCCAGATTTTGAAAGGTGCGGGCCACGCCCATCACGGCCACTTGGTGGCTGTTCATGTGCTTGAAAGTTTGGCCGCGAAAGGTGATGGAGCCTTGCTGCGGTGCGTAGACACCGTTGATGCAATTGAGCATCGAGCTTTTGCCCGCGCCGTTGGGCCCGATGATGGCGCGGATCTCGTGCTCTTTCACGTTGAACGAGATGTCGGAGAGCGCCTTGACGCCACCAAAGCTCAGGGAGATATTTTTGACGTCAAGGATGACGTCGCCGATTTTTTTGCTCATGCTGCAGCCTTCACAGGGGCAAAGGTTTTGGCGTCGCTGAGTTTGAGCGTGGCGCTGACGCTGCCGCTGCGGCCATCTTCAAACTTCACGACGGTTTCAATGAATTGCTCGGTCTTGCCGCTGTACAGCGCGTCGACCAGCGGCTGGTATTTTTCAGCTATGAAACCGCGCCTGACTTTGTTGGTCCGCGTGAGCTCGCCGTCATCGGCATCGAGCTCTTTGTGCAGCACCAAAAAGCGGCTGACCTGCGAGCCCGCCAGTAGCGCGTCAACGCTCAGGTCGGCGTTGACTTTTTCAACGCATTCTTTGATCAGTTGGTAGACCTCGGACTTTTGTGCCAAGTCGGTGTAGCCGGCATAGGGCAGGTTGCGGCGCTCGGCCCAATTGCCGGCGGCATCGAAGTCGATGTTCAGCATGACGCAGACTTTTTCACGGCCGTCACCGTAGGCCACTGCTTCTTTGATGAAGGGGAAAAACTTCAGTTTGTTCTCGACATACTTGGGCGCGAACATGGCACCGTCGTTGGCGCCGCCCTGAATGCGACCGACGTCTTTGACGCGGTCAATGATCTTCAGGTGTCCGCTGGCGTCGATGAAGCCGGCGTCGCTGGTGTGGTACCAGCCGTCGGCGCTCAACACCTCAGCCGTGGCCGTCGGATTTTTGTAGTACTCCTTGAGCAGGCCAGCCGACTTGACCAAGATCTCACCGTTGTCAGCCACCTTGATTTTCACGCCGCGAATCGGCACGCCCACGGTGTCCGCACGCGCTTGGTCATCGGGCTGCAGGCAGACGAAGACGGCGGTTTCGGTCGAGCCATACAACTGCTTGAGGTTGATGCCGATGGAGCGGTAAAAGGTGAAGAGGTCGGGGCCAATCGCCTCGCCTGCGGTGTAGGCCACACGCACCCGTGAGAAGCCGAGGTTGTTGCGCAGTGGGCCGTACACCATGAGGTTGCCCAGCCCGTACAGCAGGCTTTGAAAAACGCCGATGGGTTGGCCGTTCATGCGGTCAGGGCCGACGCGTTTCGCCACGCCCATGAAGTAATGAAACATGTGGCGCTTGAGGCTGCCCGCGTCTTCCATGCGAATCATCACGCTGGTCAGCAGGCCTTCAAAAACGCGGGGTGGGGCGAAGTAATAAGTCGGCCCGACTTCCTTCAGGTCGATGGTGACGGTGCTGGCGTTTTCGGGGCAGTTCACCACGTAGCCGCAGCACAGCCACTGCGCGTAACTGAAGATGTTCTGACCAATCCAGGCTGGCGGCAAATACGCCAGCACTTCTTCGGCTGAGCTGAGCTTGTCGAACTCGGCGCCAGCTTGTGCGCGGTCGATTAAGTTGTTGTGCGTGTGCACCACGCCCTTGGGATTGCCCGTTGTGCCAGATGTGAAAAACATGGCCGCCACGTCGCCGGTTTGGCCTTTGTCAATTTCACCGGTGAAAAATTTGGGATGACTTTGTGCAAACACGCGGCCTGCGTCTATCAGAGCGTCGAGCGAACTGAGGCCGGGCTCTTCGTAGTTGCGCAGACCGCGGGGCTCGTCGTAAATGAGCGTAGCCAAGTCGGGGCAGCGGTCACGGATTTCGAGCAGCTTGTCGACTTGCTCCTGGTCTTCCACCATCGCAAGACGCACGTCGGCATTGGTGATGGGGAACACGCATTCGGCCCCAACGGCATCTTGGTACAGCGGAATCGGAATGGCACCCAGCGCTTGGGCGGCCAGCATGGTGGCGTACAACCGCGGCCGATTCCCGCCAATCACCACCATGTGCTCGCCACGCTTCAGGCCAGCCAAGTGCAGTCCGCAGCCGATGTGCTCAACCAGCGTGGCCATGTCGGCCCAACTGTGCGCTTGCCAGATGCCATATTCCTTTTCACGCATGGCTGGAGCGCCTGGGCGTTCGGCGGCGTGTTTCATGAGCAGTCTTGGAAACGTGGTCGGCATGGGCTGGATCTCTCTGGCTGGCGGTCCGGTTGTATTTTGTTTTGCACGGGTATGAGCCGGATACTACGACTCAGTTTGACGCCAAGTTGTCACTCGAACGACAATCCAAGGGTCAGTCCTCTCAGGACTTTCCCGTACGTCGGTGCCCGACCAAGCAGTTACGCTCAACCGTTGGATTGATGCTCAGACCATGGCGACATGGCTGAGCTAATCGGCGTGCATCCTTTCTTGGGCATTCCCTTTCCCTTACCATTTTTAAGACGTATAACGGGGTTCATGCATCTTCAACTCGTCCCCAGCCACGATCTGCCCTTGCACCAGCGGCGCCGGAGACCTTCGTTTGCCGAGATGCAGGGGATTCCATGGCTTTCTCTGTTGCTGCCTGCTGAGCGCGAACGAGCTGAAGCGGAGTTGGTGGTGGTTGATGCGGGCACGGGTGATTTCATTTGCCGCATAGGTAAGCCGGTCACCTATTGGTTTGGCGTGGTCGATGGTTTGCTCAAAATGAGCGCCGACAACGCGCAGGGCATGACCATGACCTTCACCGGCGTGCCGCCGGGTGGTTGGTTTGGTGAGGGCACGGCTCTCAAGCGCGAGCCCTACAGATACAACATTCAGGCGCTTCGGAGCAGCATTGTGGCGGGGCTTCCGCTGGAAACTTTCCATTGGCTGCTAGACCATTCCATTGGCTTCAATCGCTTTGTGATGAACCAGCTCAACGAGCGGCTCGGGCAGTTCATTGCTGCGCGGGAAATTGACCGTATGAACAACCCTGATCTACGTGTTGCACGCAGCCTCGCCGCGCTGTTCAACCCGGTGCTGTATCCCGGCGTGGGCGACATCCTGCGCATCACGCAGCAGGAGCTCGCTTATTTGGTTGGGTTGTCAAGGCAGCGCGTCAATGAGGCCTTGAGCACGCTGCAGGTGCAGGGCACGATCCGCATTGAATACGGTGGCCTGCGGGTGCTGAACTTGGCGGCGCTGCGCAGCAGCATTCAGTGAACCGCCGCACCCGTGTGCTTGTCTGTTAGCGGATTACATGGGCATGGAAAAACGCAAACCCAGCGTCCAGTTTCTGCCGGGGGCTGGCTCGTAGAACTGTCCTGAGGACTGGTTGACGATGACCGAACCGACGTAGCGTTTGTCGGCCAGGTTGTCGACGCGCGCGTAGGCCGTCAGCAGATTATTTCCCAGCGCCCAGCCTTGGCTGACTTTTGCGTTGAAGGCGTTGTAGCCGGGGGCGGAAGCACTGACCCCGTTGTACACGTTGGTGTCGTTGGCATACAGCCGACCGGCGCTGACCAATTCAAGGCCTGCGCGTGTGCCGAGCATCGCGGCGCGTCTGCCGCCACCCATCGCTTGGCTCGCCCACAGGAGCTCAGAAAACACAAAATGCTGCGGTATGCCGGGCATCTTGTTGCCTGCCGCGACAGTGTTGCCTGTCGCGGCCGTGTTGGCATTGTTGGGGTAGGACTGTGTGAAGGTCGCATCGATCCATGAAGAGGACAGCAGGGCGCTGACATGCGGTGTCAGCCAGTTGTTGGCGGAGAGCTCTAAGCCTCGACGTTGGGTGCCCGGCACGTTTTTGTAGGAGGTGGGACCTGAGCCGCCATACGCCACCACGATCTCATCACGTGAGTCGATTTGGTAGGCCGTGAGGTCGACCCGTGAGGTATTGCTGGGCAACCACTTGGCGCCGATTTCATAGTGCTGGCTGCTGGCGGCTCTCAAGGTGGGATTGAACTTTGCTGTGGGCGTGCGACCGGCATTGTCGATATAAGCAACTTCAGCCAGCGTCGGCGTTTCAAAACCTTGGCCGTAGTTGGCGTAGAGGTTCAGGTTGTCGGTGGCGTGGTAAGTCAGACCGACCACTGGGCTGCTGGCTCTGTAGGTGACGGAGCCATCTTGAATTGACGGGGATGGCTGGGTGTAGTCCTGACTCGATAAGTGAACGGTGCTGGAGCGCAGACCGGTGACAACCGAAATGTGGTCGGTTGCCAGCGTCGTCGCCTGCGCAAAAAAATCACTGTTCTGAGAACGGTTGTCTTCGTTGCGGTTCAAATCACCCGGTATTTTTTGACCTTTGGTAGCGTCGCCGCCTTGGCGCCGCTCAGTGGAATAGTCATAGTCATACCCAGCGACCAGCTGCACGGGTCTGCCGGCCAGCGAGGTTTTTTCGTTGTACTGCAGACCCGCACCGTAGTAGTCCCGGTTCAGGCCGACCCAGGCGCTGTTAGCTTGGTACTGCAAGTTCTCTCGCACGCCGTAGTAAGCGCGCGCAGTCACTGAGCGGTCAGCGTCCAGCGTGTAGGTCGCGGAACTGCCGAACTGGTTTTGGCTGGTGATTTTTCGCACACTCGCGTTGACGGCATTGGTTCCCGCTTGCCTAGGGTTGCTTGCCAACTGCGTGGCTGTCAGCCCCAGCGGATCTTGCGCCAGCGGCATGTCGAATTGGTTGAAGACCACGTTCACCTGCGTCTGGTCGTTCGGGTTGAAGCTGAGCTTGCCGTTGAACTGCGTGCGCTTC
>CANFZL010000025.1 GCA_947451205.1 Comamonadaceae bacterium | reverse complement strand
CCGACACTTGCCCAGGCCTTAGCCAACGGGCTTACCTTGAGCCACAGCACCATGCCCCGCCCGATACTTGCGACCGTTCACACCGATGCTTTGCGCCATAACTTGGTTCGCATGCGGGCCGCTGCCGGTGACTCGCGTATCTGGGCCATCGTCAAAGCCAACGCCTACGGCCATGGCATTGAGCGGGCGTTTGAAGGCTTGCGCAGCGCCGATGGTTTCGCCGTGCTCGACTTGGGCGAAGCCCAGCGCCTGCGTGCGCTCGATTGGCGCGGCCCGATCTTGTTGCTAGAAGGTATTTTTGAAGCCCGCGACCTCGAGTTGTGCTCGCGCTTGGGTCTTTGGCACGTGGTGCATTGCCAAGAACAAATCAATATGCTGGCCGCGCACAAAACGCAGCTGCCGCACCGTGTCTTCCTCAAAATGAACTCGGGCATGAACCGACTCGGCTTTGCGCCCGAGCGTTTTCGGGCGGCGTGGACGCGGCTGAATGCCTTGCCGCAAGTTGATGACATATCGCTGATGACGCACTTCAGCGACGCCGACGGGCCGCTGGGCATCGCCGCACAACTGCAAGCCTTTGAGGCTGTCACGCACGATTTGCCGGGTGAGCGCTCCTTGAGTAACAGCGCCGCCATGCTGCGGCACGGGGATGCGCTGGCTGAGCGTTCGGACTGGGTCCGGCCCGGCATTGGTGTGTACGGCAGCGCGGCAGATTTTCCGCAGCACAGCGCCGCCGACTGGGGCTTGCGGCCGAGTATGACCTTGTCCGCGCGTCTGATTGGTGTGCAGCAGTTGGCAGCTGGCGACAGCGTCGGCTACGGCTCGCGTTTTCGGGCTGAGCGCGCCATGCGTATTGGCGTGGTCGCGTGTGGTTATGCCGACGGCTATCCGCGCCATTGCGACACTGGCACGCCGGTGCTGGTGTCCGGCGTGCGCACGCAGCTGGTGGGCCGAGTCAGCATGGACATGCTGACGGTCGACCTCTCGCCCGTGCCCGACGCCCGCATCGGCAGTGATGTCACCTTGTGGGGGAACGCGGCCAATGGGCTAGTTCTGTCGATTGACGAAGTTGCCCAGGCCGCTGGCACTGTGAGCTACGAGCTCATGTGTGCGGTCGGTTCGCGGGTTCCATTTGCGTCAGATTGAGGTTGTTTTAAAAAAGCGACTTCACTTCGCCGCCCCATCAGGGATGAAGCGGGTGAAGGCTTTCCGGCCGGCATAGCGGCACTCTGTGCCGAGTTCATCTTCGATCGACAGCAGGCGGTTGTACTTTGCGACCCGATCTGAACGGCAAAGTGAGCCGGTCTTGATCTGAGCTGCGCGGGTGCCCACTGCGATGTCAGCGATCGTTGTGTCTTCAGTTTCACCCGAGCGATGGGAAACGATGCAGGCATAGCCGTTATCGGCAGCCAAGTCGATCGCGTCTAATGTTTCGCTGAGTGTCCCGATTTGATTCGGCTTGATCAGGATAGCGTTGGCTATATTTCCGTTGATACCCCTTTGCAGTATTTCGGTGTCAGTGACGAAAAGGTCGTCGCCAACCAGTTGAACTTGATCGCTTAGGCGATCCGTGAGTAGCTTCCAGCCCGCCCAGTCATCTTCTGCCATGCCGTCCTCAATTGACAAGATCGGATACTGCCGCACGAGATTGGCGAGCCAATCGGTGAAGTCGACCGCATCAAAACGCTTTGCTTCCGCATCTAGCTGGTAGCGACCATCGATGTAGAACTCTGAACTCGCGACGTCAAGGCCTAGCCAGATGTCACGACCGGGTCTGAAACCGGCCGTTTCCACCGCTTTCATAATGGCATCAAGCGCGGCTGCGTTGGATGGCAGGTCGGGCGCGAAACCGCCTTCGTCGCCGACGGCGGTGGTCAAACCGGCTGCTTTCAGCTGCGCCTTCAATGCGTGGAAGACTTCGGTGCCCCAGCGCAGCGCTTCAGCAAAGCTGGGAGCTGCTACCGGCAGAATCATGAATTCTTGAATGTCAACGTTGTTGTCGGCATGGGCGCCGCCGTTGATGATGTTCATCATCGGCACCGGTAGCAGCAGGGGGCTGCTATTGCTGAATCGGCGATAAAGCGGAACGCCGTGGGCTGAGGCTGCTGCTCTGGCTGAAGCCAGCGAGACGGCCAGCAAAGCGTTGGCACCAAGACGCCCCTTGTTGGCGCTGCCGTCAAGTGCGATCAGTTTGGCGTCAAGGCTGCGCTGGTCATCGGCGTCAACACCTTGCAAGGCCTGCGCGAGTTCGCCATTCACATGGCTGACCGCTTTGAGGACACCTTTGCCTCCGTAGCGCTTAGGGTCGCCGTCGCGCAGCTCAATCGCTTCGCGCGAGCCGGTGGAAGCCCCCGACGGCGCTGCGGCATAGCCACGGGCACCACAGGCGAGCGTGACTTCGGCGGCCACGGTCGGGTTGCCCCGTGAGTCGAGGACTTCAAGTCCCCGGATATGTTTGATTTGACTCATGTTGATGACTGTCCAAGTTAAACGGTGGCGATTCGCAGCAGATTGGTTGTGCCACTGGTGCCGAAAGGCATGCCGGCGATCGCGACGATGGTCTGGCCGGTTTCCGCAAAGCCTTCGCGCCTAGCGATGTCGCAAGCGATCGCGGTCATTTGCCGCACGTCGGCCACGTCTTCGATGTGGACAGAATGAATACCCCAAACCAGCGCCAGCCGACGCGCCGTGCCCAGATCCGGCGTCAAGCTCAATATCGGGGCCTCAGGTCTTTCTCGCGCTGCCCGAAGGCTGGTGTAGCCCGAGCTGGTGTAGCAGACGATCGCTGCAGCCCGAAGCAGCGAGACGGCGCGCCGCATAGCGCAGCAAACCGCTTCAGCCATGTCCGCCTGCCCCGGGACAGCCGCCGTGTGCGATGCATCAATCAATTGACGATAGGCCGGATCTTGCTCGACCTGCACAATGATTCGGTTCATCATCTTGACCGCCGCAATCGGGTGCTTGCCGGCAGCTGATTCCGCTGACAGCATCACCGCGTCAGCACCGTCATAAATGGCCGTCGCGACATCGGAAGCCTCGGCGCGCGTCGGCACCGGACTGTCGATCATGGACTCCAGCATTTGCGTCGCGACGATCACCGGTTTACCCAGACGCCGGCAGACTCGAATGATGCGCTTCTGGATCGCCGGGACCTGCTCGGCAGGCAGTTCGACGCCCAGATCGCCTCGGGCAATCATCACGGCGTCTGACATCGCGACGATGGCATCAAGCTGGTCAATGGCTGCCGGTTTTTCGAGTTTGGAGACGATTAAGGCGCGGTCGCCAATCAGGTCCCGAGCCTCGGTCACATCTTCCGGCCGCTGGACGAAGCTGAGTGCAATCCAGTCGGCACCCAGCTCCAGCGCCAAGTCAAGATCGCGCCGGTCTTTGATCGTCAGCGCCGTGATCGGCAACACCACGCCTGGCACGTTGACGCCCTTGCGCTCAGACAACTTGCCGCCGACCATCACTTTTGTTTCGGCGAAATCCGGGCCACAGCGCTCGACCATCAGACGCAGCTTGCCGTCGTCTAGCAGCAGTTCCGCGCCCGGAACCAGGGCAGCAAAGATCTCCGGGTGCGGCAAACTTGCTCGCTGCAGGTTGCCGGGTGCGGTGTCGAGGTCGAGTCGAAAGCTGCTGCCCTCGGTCAGTAGCACGGCCCCGTCGGCAAAGGTGCCGACCCGCAGCTTCGGGCCTTGCAGGTCTGCAAGGATGGCGATGGGCCGACCGGTTTCGGTTTCTATCGAGCGCAACATGTTGAAGCGCTCTCGATGATCGGCGGCGCTGCCATGGCTGAAGTTGAGCCTGAAGACGTCGACACCGGCCATGAACAGCTGGTGAACGGTTTCCCGGCTTGAGCTGGCGGGGCCGAGCGTCGCTACGATTTTGGCGTTTCTTGTTCTGTGCATTTTTATTTCCTTGAGGGTGCTTCGGCCAGGATCAGCATGGCGCGAAAGTCGTTGACATTGGTGAGGGTTGGCCCGGTGATCACGGAGTCGCCGAGCGCTCCGAAAAAACCATGGCCGTCGTTATTGGCAAGCGACTCGATCGGCTTCAATCCGAGTTGATGCGCCCGCGTGAGTGAGTCCGGTGCCAGCATGGCGCCAGCAATTTCTTCCTGCCCATCGACGCCATCGGTGTCGCCGGCCATTGCATAGACACGGGGGTGGGCTGCCAGCGCAAGGCCCATCGACAGCAGGCATTCGACATTGCGCCCACCGCGGCCGCTGCCACGCACGGTCACCGTTGTTTCGCCGCCTGACAGGATGACGCAGGGCGCGCTGAACGGCTGAGCGCGCTCAGCCACTTGCAGCGCGATACCGGCAAGCACTTTGCCGACCTCGCGCGCTTCGCCTTCTATCGCGTCGCCAAGAATATGCACGGCGAAGCCTGCATCGCGCGCCACCGCTGCGGCCGCTTCGAGCGCCATCTGTGGCGTGGCGATGATGCGGTAGTCGGCCCGGGCCAGTCGCGGATCGCCCGGCTTGACCGATTCGCCCGCGCCGCTTTCCAGCAACGCGCGCACCTCGTCAGGTAAATCGATCTGATATCGGCGAAGAATCTCCAGTGCATCAGCGCAGCTGCTCGGATCAGCAACGGTCGGGCCGGAGGCGATGTTGATGGGATCATCTCCTGGCACATCGGAGATCAGCAGCGACAGCACACGAGCCGGGTGGCAGGCCGCGGCGAGCCGCCCGCCTTTTATGGCCGACAGATGGCGACGAACGCAGTTCATTTCGCTGATCGTTGCGCCCGACTTCAGCAAGGCGCGGCTCAGCGCCAGCTTGTGCTCAAGCGTCAGGCCTTGTGCCGGCAATGGCAGCAAGGAAGAGCCGCCGCCGGACATCAGGCAAAGCACCAGGTCGTCTTCGCTCAAACCAGCAACCAGTTCGAGCATCCTCTGCGCAGCTGCGAGGCCGGCTGCGTCGGGCAGTGGGTGTGCGGCTTCGACGATCTCGATGCGCTCGCAAGCCACCGCATAGCCGTAGCGTGTGACCACCATGCCGGACAACGGTCCCGGCCAATTGGCCTCTAATGCTTGGGCCATGGCCGCCGAGGCCTTGCCGGCACCGATCACGATCAGCCGACCCTTCGGTGCGGCAGGCAGATGCTGTGGCATACACCGCGCCGGTTGGGCGCTGGCGATCGCAGCTTCAAACATGCGCAGCAGCAAGGCCTGAGCAGCGCCGCTGGAAGTGACTGGATAGATCGCCGGCATGGTTAAACGGCGTTCTGTCCAATTTCGAAGTTGGACATTTTCTCTAGCGC
This sequence comes from Comamonadaceae bacterium, assembly GCA_947451205.1. Taxonomy (GTDB): domain Bacteria; phylum Pseudomonadota; class Gammaproteobacteria; order Burkholderiales; family Burkholderiaceae_C; genus Polaromonas. Next base: position 11,441 of record CANFZL010000025.1, on the reverse strand, counting down.
CTTGACCATTGCCGAATGGTCCCAAGCCTTGCCGCCATGAGCAGCGCAAGAATTAAACAGCTCCTGAGCCATCGCTGTGTTGGGCAGCGACACACCTAAGGCGCGGGCGCTGGCCAGTGCCAGATTCAAATCTTTCTGGTGCAGCTCGATGCGAAAGCCCGGATCGAAAGTTCGTTTGATCATGCGCTCACCATGAACCTCGAGAATCTTCGACGATGCAAATCCACCCATCAAGGCTTGACGGACGCGCGCCGGATCGGCGCCGGCCTTGGCTGCAAACAGCAGCGCTTCGGCGACGGCCTCGATGTTCAGTGCCACGATGATCTGATTAGCGACCTTGGCCGTCTGCCCATCGCCATTGCCGCCAACCCAAGTGATGTTCTTACCCATCAACTCGAACAAGGGTTTGATTTTCTCGAAGCAGGCTTCGGGTCCGCCGACCATGATCGACAAGCTCGCGTTCTTGGCGCCGACCTCGCCACCGGACACCGGCGCGTCGAGGTAGTCGCAGCCGAGGGCATTGATCTTCTTGGCGAAGGCTTTGGTCGCGATCGGCGAGATCGAACTCATGTCGATGACGATCTTGCCCGGCTTGAGCCCGGCGGCAACCCCGTTGTCACTGAACAGGGCCGCCTCGACGTCAGGCGTGTCCGGCACCATCATGATGATGATGTCGGCCCGTTCGGCGACGCCGCGTGCGTTCATGCATTGCGTGGCCCGGCTGCTGCTGATCGACTCAGGCATCTTGCCCAGTGTGAAGACGAAGAGCTGGTGGCCGGCAGCAATCAAGTGGTTTGCCATGGGCGCGCCCATGATGCCCAGGCCGATGAAGCCCATATTCAGTGGTGACGAAGTCATGTTGTTCCCTTTTTTGTGGTGGCTGGTTTCAGCCTGTTATCAAGCGGTCAGGCGTTGGCGCCAGCCAAGGCCCGCCACGGTGGTGGTGGCCGGCTTGTATTCACAGCCGATCCAACCTTGATAGCCGATCTTCTCGAGGTGGGCCAACAGAAAGGGGTAATTGATCTCCCCTGTGCCCGGCTCGTTGCGGCCGGGGTTGTCAGCGAGCTGAATGTGGCCGATGCGCGGCAGGTATTTCTGCATCGTTTCAGCCAGCTCGCCTTCCATGCGTTGGGCGTGGTAAATGTCGTATTGAATGAATGCGTTGTCAGCGCCAACCTCGACCAGCATCGCTGCTGCCTGCGTGGTTCGCGTCAGGTAGAAGCCGGGGATGTCGACGCTATTGATCGGCTCGATCAACAGCTTGAGGCCGGCTTGTTTCAGTTGGGCTGCGGCGTAGGTCAAGTTGTCAACAAAGGTCTGACGAAGCCGATCCTCACTGACACCGGCTGGCGCTTTGCCTGCCAAACAGTTCAATTGGCCTACACCCAATGCCTTGGCATAGTCGATGGCGCGGGCCACACCATCACGGAACTCTTCGACGCGGTCGGGATGGCACGCGATGCCACGCTCGCCCGCCTCCCAGTCACCCGCGGGCAGGTTGTGCAGCACCAGTTGCAAGCCGTGCATGTCGAGCCGTTGTTTGATTTCCTGCGCGGTCCATGCATAGGGGAAGAGGAACTCCACCGCGTCGAAGCCGGCATTGGCGGCTGCTCCGAAGCGATCGAGAAAGGGCAGCTCGGTGAAAAGCATCGACAGATTGGCTGAAAACTTGGGCATCTTGTGTCTCCTTTGTTATTTAATTGAGCGGCGGGCTCACTCGAGCAGGCCGGCGAGTTCGAGTCCTTCACGGCCGTCGGGGTGACGGCAGTCGATGTCTTCAAACTCGTTGACTTTGTCGATCTCGGTCCCCATCGCGACGTTGGTGACCTTCTCGAGAATCACCTCGACCACCACCGGCACCCTGAATTCAAGGGCCATGGCTTGTGCTTGAATCAGCGCGGATTCGATCTTTTCGGGGTCTGTGACGCGCAGCGACTTGCAGCCCAAGCCTTGCACCACCGCTTGGTGGTCAACGCCATAGCTCTTGAGTCCTTCGTCCCCGACGTTCTGGTTTTCAAAGGCGAGCTGGACGCAGTAGTCCATTTCAAAGCCGCGCTGGCTTTGGCGGATCAGGCCGAGGTAGCTGTTGTTGACCAGCACCTGCACATAGGGCAGGCGGAACTGCGCGCCGACGGCCAGCTCTTCGACCATGAACTGGAAGTCGTAGTCGCCGGACAGGCCGACCACCGTGCGGGTTGGATCTGCAGCAACGACGCCCAGCGCCGCAGGCATGGTCCAGCCCAGTGGTCCCGCCTGGCCGCAGTTGATCCACTGGCGTGGGCCGTAGACCTTGAGAAATTGCGCGCCGGCGATTTGGCTCAAACCGATCGTGCTGACATAGATCGTGTCCCGCGGAAAGACCTTGTTCATCTCCTCATAGACGCGCATGGGCTTGATCGGCGTCTCGGTGAAGTGCGACTTGCGGTGCATCAGCGTTTTGCGCTCCGCACAGCGGTTGGCCCATTCGCTGAAATTTTTCAACTTCTGGGCTTCCTTGCGCTCGCGAGCAATCTGAACGAAGAGTTTCAATGCGGCGCCCGCATCACTGACGATGCCCAAGTCGGGGTTGAAGACCCGGCCGATTTGTGTCGGTTCGATGTCTACATGAACAAAAGTCCGGCCCTTGCAATAGACCTCGGGCGATCCGGTGTGCCGGTTCGCCCAGCGGTTGCCAATGCCGATCACAAAATCAGCCGCGAGCATGCTCGCGTTGCCGTAGCGGTGGCTGGTCTGCAGACCAACCATACCTGCCATCAGCGGATGGTCGTCTGGGATCGTGCCCCAGCCCATCAAGGTGGGAATCACCGGCACGCCGGTGAGTTCTGCAAATTCAACCAGCAGATCGCTCGCATCGGCGTTGATGATGCCGCCGCCAGCGACGATCAGCGGCTTTTCTGCAGCCATCAGCATGTCAAGCGCACGCTCGATTTGCTTGCGTGTGGCTTGCGGTTTGTAGACCGGCAGCGGCTCGTAAGTGTCGATGTCAAACTCGATCTCGGCCATCTGCACGTCGAATGGCAGGTCGATCAGTACCGGACCGGGACGGCCGCTGCGCATCAAGTGAAAGGCCTGCTGGAAGCTGCGTGGCACCAGCGCGGGCTCGCGCACGGTGACGCTCCACTTGGTCACCGGTTTGCTGATCGACTCGATGTCGACGGCCTGGAAGTCTTCTTTGTAAAGCCTAGCCCTAGGCGCTTGGCCGGTGATGCACAGGATTGGAATGCTGTCGGCAATGGCCGAGTACAAACCAGTGATCATGTCGGTGCCGGCCGGACCGCTGGTGCCTACACACACGCCGATGTTGCCCGCTTGGGCCCGTGTATAGCCCTCAGCCATGTGCGATGCGCCTTCGACATGGCGCGCCAGAATGTGCGAGATAGAACCGCGTTCACGCAGTGCGGCATACAGCGGGTTGATCGCGGCACCGGGCACACCAAAGGCTTGGGTGATACCTTCTTTCTCCATGACCAGCACGGCGGCCATTGCTGCTTTCATCTTTGCCATTTGGAAGTCTCCTGTCGGGGGTTAAATTGAAGTGGCAATCATCACGAGCTTGGTCAAAAGAGGGAATCCATGTCCCCGGCATTACCGTTATTCCCAGCTGGAATGCCTGCTAGGTTTCATCTTGTGTCTTAATTCCACCCCATGGACCGCATACAAGGCGTCAAACTTTTCATTCGCGTGGTCGATCTCGGCTCATTCAGCAAAGCCGCGATTGACATGGGCATCGGCCAGCCTTCCGCCACGAAGCTGGTGGCGCAGCTCGAGGCGCAATTGGGGTCCCGCCTGCTGCACCGCTCAACGCATGGCGTCACGCCGACCGAAATCGGGCTGCTGTACTACGACAAGTGCAAACTGATTGCGCACCATGTCGAGGAGGCCGAATCGGTGGCCGCCTTGATGCAGTCACAAGTACAAGGTGGCTTGCGGATCAGCACCTCGGTGGCTTTCGGCCGCCGCGTTCTTGTCCCACTGGTGATGCGCTTTATGAAGCTCAACCCGAAGCTTCAAATCGAGCTCAGCTTCGAGGATCGCTACGTCGATCTGGTGGAACAAGGCATCGACATGGCGATCCGTATGGGCCGACTGGCCGACTCCACTTTGGGCGCACGCTACCTCGGCATCAATCCCTGGGTGGTGGTGGCGTCACCTGAGTACTTGGCAAAGCGCGGGATACCTTTGGTGCCCAGCGATCTGAATGCGCACGACGCGCTCGTCTACAGCACCGTTCAGGGTGATGCACGCTGGCTTTTCACGGGACCTGGCGGTGATCTCCAAGCCACCACCGTGCGGGGCCCGTTGCGCTCCAATAACTTGTCGGCACTGCTGTCGGCGGCTCGGCTGGGCATGGGTTTGGCCGCATTGCCCAGTTATGTGGCCCATCAGTCGATCATGTCCGGGGCGGTGCAAGCGGTGCTGGCTGAGTGGACTTTGCCATCGCAGGAAATTCACGCTGTATTCCCTTCCCCGCGCTTGCTGCCGGCCAAGGTCAGCGGCTTGATCACTTGGCTGCAAGGCGAACTTGGCCCCAATTGGTGGGCTGAACCCGAGTAGCACAACGGGCTCAAGTTAACCCGTTCGAGAACAAAAAAGACACGGCAATGCAACATATTCCGCCTATCCAATGCTTACTGACATTTGAGGCCGTTGCGCGACTTCGCAATGCCGGTCGGGCCGCGGACGATCTTTGCGTCACCCCCAGCGCTGTCAGCCACCGCATCAGGCAACTCGAATCGCATGTTGGCTTCAAACTTTTTGGCCGTAGCGATTTCACGTTGACCGCTGACGGGGCGGCTTACTTGGCCAACGTGCGCATCGGACTGGCTGCACTGCAACAGATACCTTCTCAGCGCGCGATCAAAGGCAGTACGCGTTTGCGCGTGGCCATCACGCCGACCTTTTGCCGCCAGTTCGTGATGCCGCGGCTCGAGCTGTTTCGCAATGCCTACCCGGACATCGAACTGATTTTGCAGGTGTCAATTCCATTGCTTGACGTCAAAGCAGAAGACGCTGACCTCGAGATCCGCTTTGGCAACGGCAGCTATACAGACATCGAACACCGCATGATCTTGGCGGACGAAGTCACGCCCGTGTGCAGCCCGAGCTACCTGAATGAATTCGGACCTTTCGATGGTTTTGACAGTGAGTCCGAAATTCGCTCGGCCCGGCTGATTCGCAGCCCTCTCGAGCCTTGGAGCAACTGGTTCAGCGCCGTCGGTTTAGACCGGCCTGAACCGCATGTAGGCGCACAGTTCAATGACATCGGACTGGTCTACGATGCAGCGGCCAGCGGCTTTGGCGTGACCCTGCTGCGACTCAAGATGGGCGGGACTTGGCTTGAAAGCGGCAGGCTGGTTCGTTTGTCTTCGCGGTCAGTGCCTGCTGCGCATAGCCACTACATTTGCTGGCAGCCGGGTGCGCTGGACCGCTGGGAATGTGCGGCCTTTGCAGACTGGCTGCAACAGTCCTTGGCCTAGACCGCCGTTCGGCCATGACAAATTTTTCTCAAGTCGGTCGCGAAAATCTATCAACTCATTTAAGTCATTTTTTTCTATAGTCACGTCTAGGCGACTTTGAATAACTGTCCCTGCAGCTGGCATTCGCAATGGATGCTGGCTGGTCAATACAACACACAGGAGACAAGCCATGAGTTGGCAGCAAATTTACGATCCGTTCGGAAACATGATCATTTCCACACTGCTGGCCGCCATCCCCGTGGTGGTGATGCTGGCAGCACTGGGCTTCTTCCACATCAAGGCGCATATCGCTGCTGGCCTCGGGCTGGTCGCGGCGTTGGCCGTCGCGATCTTCGCCTATGGCATGCCCACTGAAATGGCGGGCAAGGCGGCAATGTACGGCGGTTTCACCGGCTTGCTACCGATCGGCTGGATCGTCCTCAACATCATCTTCTTGCAACAACTGGCAGAGAAGAACGGCAGCTTCAAAATCCTACAGGATTCGCTGTCTGGCATCACCGAAGACCGACGCTTACAGCTGCTGCTGATTGCATTTTGCTTCGGGGCTTTTTTCGAGGGCGCGGCGGGCTTCGGCACGCCAGTGGCGGTCACCGCCGGCATTCTGATTGGCCTTGGATTCTCGCCGCTCGCGGCATCTGGCCTGAGTCTCATCGCTAACACAGCACCAGTGGCTTTCGGCGCGCTTGGCACGCCGGTCATCACCTTGGCCAAGGTGCACGGCTATGACTTGATGGAAGTCTCCGCGATGATCGGCCGCCAATTGCCGTTCTTCTCGTTGCTGGTGCCTTTCTGGCTGATCTGGGCCTTTGCCGGACGCAAAGCCATGATGGAGATCTGGCCGGCAATTCTGGTGACTGGCCTGTCTTTTGCCATCCCACAATACCTGGTCAGTAATTTCATCGGCCCGGAGTTGGTGGACATCATTGCGGCCATCGTGTCGATGGTTTCTCTGATCTTGTTCTTGCGTGTTTGGCAGCCAAAGAAGATATGGACTTCGCCTAGCTTGCGGGGTCATGACATCAGCGCCGCTGAAGCCAAGCCACCCCGGCCGGCAGTGCAGCACTCGCGGGCAGACCTGATCGGCGCCTGGGCGCCCTGGGCCATCCTGTCTGTGTTTGTCTTTGTTTGGGGGTTGCCTGAATTCAAAGCCTTTCTGAACGGCATCTACGCACCAAAATTCCCGATCGAAGGTCTGCACAACCTGATTATGAAAGTGCCGCCGGTGGTTGCCACGCCGCATCCTGAAGCCGCCGTTTTTACGCTCAACCTGCTTTCTGCAACCGGCACGGGCATCTTGCTGTCAGCCATCGTCGGCGCACTGTTCATGAAGTACAACCCGATCCAGATCGTCGCCAACTATGTGCGTACGTTTTGGTTGGTGCGCTACTCGCTGTTGACCATTGTCTTGATGCTCGCATTGGGCACGTTGACACGCTTCTCCGGGACTGACACCACGCTGGGCTTGGCGTTCGCCAACACCGGCGTCTTTTACCCCTTCTTTGGCACCTTGATGGGCTGGATAGGCGTCGCGATGACCGGCTCGGACACAGCATCCAACGTGCTGTTCGGCGGCATGCAGAAGGTTGCGGCGGAGCAGCTTGGCTTGAGCCCCAATTTGATGGGCGCGGCCAACAGCTCAGGCGGTGTGATGGGCAAGATGATCGATGCGCAATCGATCGTTGTCGCCTCGACGGCGACGCGTTGGTATAACCACGAAGGCGACATCCTGCGCTTCGTCTTCTTCCATTCGATCGCTCTGGCCAGCTTGGTCGGCCTGTACGTGACGATGCAAGCTTACGTCTGGCCGTTCACGCTGATGGTGGTGAAGTGAGCCGAGTCCAGCGCCAAGCTGAGATTGTGGCGGCGCTGGCGCAGGTCATGCCTGGGCATTCGATCTTGTCGCGGCATGAAGATACGCGTCCCTTCGAATGCGATGGACTCACCGCCTACCGCGAGAGTCCGCTGGTCGTCGTGCTGCCCGAAACCGAAGACGAAGTTGGGGCGATTTTGAAGGTCTGCCATCAACTCGCCGTGCCGGTGGTGGCGCGCGGTGCGGGTACCGGTCTGTCGGGCGGTGCGTTGCCGCATGCGATGGGTGTGACGCTCAGTTTGGCTAGGTTCAACAAGATCATCCACATTGACCCGCTTGCCTGCACAGCAGTTGTGCAATGCGGTGTGCGCAACCTGGCGATCAGCGAGGCGGCGGCGCCTTATGGCTTGTACTACGCGCCGGACCCAAGCAGTCAGATCGCCTGCACGATAGGGGGCAATGTCGCTGAAAACTCAGGCGGTGTGCATTGCCTGAAATACGGCCTGACTTTGCACAATGTGCTCGCTGTGCGCGGCTTCAATGCCAGCGGCGAGGCGGTGACTTTCGGTTCCGGTGCGCTCGACGCGCCGGGCCTTGATCTCCTGACGCTACTGGTGGGCAGTGAAGGCATGCTGGCCGTGACCCTTGAAGTCACCGTCAAGTTGATCCCTAAACCGCAACTGGCGCGCTGCATCATGGCGAGTTTCTCCGACCTTGAATCCGCTGGCAATGCGGTTGCCGCAGTGATCGCAGCCGGCATCATTCCGGCGGGCTTGGAGTTGATGGACAAGCGGATGACCGCAGCTGTTGAAGACTTTGTGCATGCTGGCTACGACCTCGACGCCGCTGCGATTCTTCTTTGTGAAAGTGATGGTACTGTCGATGAAGTAGAGGAGGAAATCGCCCGTATGAGTACGGTCCTGCAAGGCAGCGGCGCCACGCGCATAGAGATCAGCCGGGACGAGGCGCAGCGACTGAAATTCTGGAGCGGGCGCAAGAATGCTTTTCCCGCGACTGGCCGGATCAGCCCTGACTACATGTGCATGGATTCGACCATACCGCGCAAGCGACTGGCTGAAATGCTGCGCGCGATCGAGGTCATGGAAGAAAAATATGCGCTGCGCTGCGTGAATGTCTTTCATGCTGGGGACGGAAATCTCCACCCGTTGATCCTGTTCGACGCGAACGATCTGGAGCAGTTGCATCGCTGTGAACTGTTCGGCGCCGATATTCTGGAAACCAGCGTTCGTTTCGGCGGGACGATCACTGGAGAACATGGCGTCGGTATCGAAAAGCTTAATTCGATGTGCGTGCAGTTCTCTTCCGAGGAGCGTGAACAGATGTTCGCCGTCAAGCGCGCCTTCGATCCGCAACAGTTGTTGAATCCGGGCAAGGTCATTCCCAGCCTGCAGCGCTGCGCCGAATACGGCAAGCTGACCGTGCTGCGCGGCATGCTGCCTTTCCCTAATTTGCCGAGGTTTTGATGCAACCAGAAGACCCGGCGCTGCGGCGCCTGATCGACCAGATCCGAACGGCGCATGACGATCAGTCAGCCTTAGACATCCGCGGCGGTGGGACCAAGGCTTTTTATGGCGGCCAGCCACGCGGCGACGTGCTGGACATGACGTCGCTGGCCGGCATCAGCAGCCATGAGCCGACCGAGTTGGTAGTCACCGTGCGCGCCGGCACCCTGCTGGCTGAACTGGAAGCAGCACTGCGTGAGCACGGTCAATGCCTCGCCTTTGAACCGCCGCGTTTTGGCCCACACGGCACTGTTGGCGGCATGGTCGCCGCTGGCCTGGCGGGTCCCGCGCGCGTAGCCGTCGGGGGACTTCGTGACCACGTCCTTGGCGCGACGCTGCTCAATGGCCGTGGCGAGTTAATGAGCTTTGGCGGCCAAGTGATGAAGAACGTAGCCGGCTACGACATCTCGCGACTGTTGGCTGGATCGATGGGTGTACTCGGTGTCATTTGCGAGCTTTCCTTGAAGGTTCTGCCCTTGCCCATGGCGTCGTCGACGCTGGAGTTTGAGCTTGATCAAGCGGAGGCATTGGCTTGGTTCAACACCATGCGTGCCCGACCGTTGCCCTTGACGGCGAGCAGCTGGCACGATGGCCGACTGCGCTTGCGTCTGTCCGGTGCGCAAGCTGCCGTGGCATCGGCTGAGCGGCAATTGGGCGGGCGCCAGATGGAGGCGATGGAGGCCATGGATTGGTGGCTGGCCTTGCGCGATCAGCGCATGCGTTTTTTCCATCTCGATGCGGCCGATCTTGCGCGAGGTGAAAGCATTTGGCGATTGTCGATGCCCGCCACTGCGCCCAAGCTGACAACGCCAGGTGACTGCCTGCTCGAATGGAGCGGCGCACAACGCTGGCAGCGCAGTTCAGCTTCTGCCGCACAAGTTCGCGCTGCAGCGGCCGCTCATGGCGGCCATGCGACGCTCTTTCGTAGCGCCGACAAATCGGCTGGTGTCTTTACCCCGTTACCGGCAGCGTTGATGCGCATCCACCGGGAGTTGAAGGTGGCTTTTGACCCAGCCGGCATTCTCAACCCGGGCCGGCTTTACGCCGACTTTTAAAGTCTCAGCGATGCAAACAAATCTTTCTGTCGAATTCAAGGCAACTGCCGATGGCCAGGCCGCCGAAGCCATCCTGCGGCAATGCGTACACTGCGGTTTTTGCAACGCTACCTGCCCGACTTATCAGTTGCTAGGGAACGAGCTCGATGGCCCGCGCGGCCGCATCTACTTGATGAAACAGGTTCTCGAAGGCGCGGAAGTCACCCGCAGCACGCAGCTGCACCTGGACCGCTGCCTGATCTGTAGAAACTGCGAAAGCACATGCCCCAGCGGTGTCGAATACGGTCATCTGGTGGACATCGGACGCAAGATCGTCGACCAGAAGGTCGAACGCCCAGCGGGCGAGAAAGCGTTACGCTGGCTGCTCAAGGAAGGTTTGACTTCACCGTTGTTCGCACCGGCGATGAAGCTGGGTCAACTGGTTCGTCCACTGTTGCCTGCGGCACTGAAGAACAAGGTGCCGGCCCCTGCGCCAGCGCGTGCAACGATTTGGCCAGCTCGGACACATGACCGCAAGGTGCTGATGCTGGCGGGCTGTGTGCAACCCGCCATGATGCCGAATATCAACAGTGCGACCGCTCGCGTGCTCGATGCTGCAGGCATCCAGACCCTGGTGGCTGACAAGGCCGGCTGCTGCGGCGCCTTGCGGACGCATCTGGGTGACCATGATGGCGGCTTGGCCGACATGCGCCGCAACATCGACGCTTGGTGGCCCATCATCGAAAGCCATGCGCTTGAAGCCATCGTGATGAACGCATCGGGCTGCGGCACAACGGTGAAGGATTACGGCCACGCTTTGTCAGCCGATCCGGTCTATGCCGTCAAGGCCGCGCGGATCAGTGCGCTGACGCGTGACCTGAGTGAATTACTGCCGGAGATGGTTCCGCAGCTGCAATTGCAGATCAAGCCCGGAAGCCGCCAGCGCTTAGCCTTCCATCCGCCCTGCACGCTGCAGCATGGCCAGCAGTTGCGGGGCGGTGTTGAAACTCATTTGCGCGCGCTCGGCTTTGAAGTCGACATCGCTCGCAGCGAAAGCCACCTGTGCTGCGGGTCTGCCGGGACCTACTCGGTCTTGCAGCCCGAACTGGCCTATCAACTGCGGGATCGCAAGCTCGGGCACCTGGCTGCATTGGCGCCCGAAGCCATCATCTCGGCCAATATCGGCTGTATCCAGCATCTGCAGACGGGTACGCCGACGCCTGTCAGGCACTGGGTTGAGGTCCTTGATGAGGCGCTAGGTTTGGATTGAAACCGCACGTTGCCGGTCGTTGAGCTTCAACGCGCCGAATTCTGTTTTGGTGACTTGCTGCCGCTCATATGCAAATTTGTTATAGCTGGCAGTGTGAATTCGCACTTGCCGTCGGGTAAAAATACAGCGAAAGTCGAAACTCCTTTCTTTATATGACCCGCGGATAAAACATGACCACTCGACGCCACCTTTTCACCTTGCTGGCCCTTTCGGCTGCGATGGCTTTCCCCCACGTTGCCGTCGCGCAGGCTTTTCCCAGCAAGTCGATCCGGCTGGTCGTGCCTTTTGGCGCCGGCGGCGTGGCCGACTTGACCGCCCGCACCGTGG